>DASTDX010000176.1:0-5364 GCA_035710145.1 Allosphingosinicella sp. | reverse complement strand
CTTATGCGCTTTCGGATCTGACCAACGCGATCACCCACGAACTGGGATTGCTCAACAAGGCGACGGACACGGCCCCGTTCATGCGCCTCAAGAGCAAGATCGACGAGCTCAAGTCGGATCCCCGCTACCAGTTCATGTTCTCGGGCATGCTGATCGCCGATCAGATGGGGTCGTTCATCAGCAAGATCTTCCGCCTCCCGGCCAAGGGCAAGCCGATCTCCATCATCGACGTTTCGGGCGTTCCGTCCGACATCGTCTCGGTGGTGGTCGCGGTCCTGTCGCGGCTGGTATTCGATTATGCCATCTGGTCGCGCAACGAAGTGCAGCGCCCGGTCCTCCTGGTCTGCGAGGAAGCGCACCGATACGTGCCCGCCGACAAGACGTCGAATGGCCAGGCGGTCCGCAAGATCCTGGAACGGATCGCCAAGGAAGGCCGCAAATATGGCGTGTCGCTGGGGCTCATCACACAGCGGCCGTCGGACCTCGCCGAAGGCGTGCTTTCCCAATGCGGCACGATCATCGCGATGCGGCTCAACAACGACCGCGACCAGGCCTTCGTGAAGAGCGCGATGCCGGAAGGCTCGCGCGGCTTCCTCGACGTCATTCCGGCGCTTCGGAATCGCGAATGCATCGTCTGCGGCGAAGGTGTTTCGATCCCGATCCGGGTGGCCTTCGACGAGCTCGAGCGCGATCGCCGACCGGCTTCGTCCGATCCCATGTTCTCGGAGCTGTGGAAGAACAGCGGCGACGAGGAGGCGATGGTCGGCCGGATCGTCAAGCGCTGGCGGGCCCAGGGACGGTGAAGTCCCGGCCCGGGGCTTTGGCTCCGGGCCTCGCCGACTTCCTTTTCGGTCAGCCAGAAGCGCAGCGCGCGCCTCCAAGGCGCATTTTCATGATCGTCGATGTCTTTCGCCCGTCAGCGCATTCGGCTGACGCAAATCCAAGGACTAGGGCGCAGTGCTCGGCGTTGCGGCGGGGGCTGAGGCCTGTTGCTCGGTCCGGGCCGCTCCGACCGGTGTCGAAAGCAGGTTGCGCAGCCGGCTCCTGAAGCTGGCGAGATCGCCGCCCGATAGCTGCGCCCGGGTCGTGAAGCGGACCGAGCGCGGGTTCACGTGGGCGCCATTGCGATAGACTTCGTAATGGAGATGCGGGCCGGTCGAGAGGCCGGTCGATCCGACATGGCCGATCACCTGGCCGCGCCGGACCGACTGGCCCGGCTGAACCGAAATCCGGCTCATGTGGGAATAAGACGTGGTCAGGCCGCCCGCATGGCTGATCCGGACCTGGCGGCCATAGCCCCCGGCCCATCCGGCGCGAGAGATCCGGCCATCGGTAGTCGCGACGATCGGCGTGCCGTGCGAAGCGCGGAAATCGATTCCGCGGTGCATCCGCGAATAACCCAGGATCGGGTGCATCCGCAGGCCGTAATTGGAGGTGATCCGGCCGGGGACCGGTGCCTGCATGCCGCCGCTCTCGCGGCCCACGCCGGAGGCCTCGAACCATTGCGAGCGGCCGTCGGCGGTCCACTGCATCATCTGCAGGTCACGGCTGCCGGAGCGGTCGAGACCGGCGAACAGCAACTGCCCGGTTTCGGTCTCGCCGGTGGCGGCGCGACGGTGCTCGATGATGATGTCGAAGCGGTCGCTGGCATGGAGGCCCGATGGAATGCTGACCTGTCCGGCCAAAGCGCGAATATAGGTTTCGACAATCCGGGCGGGAACGCCAGCGGCGCGCGCCGAGCGGTAAAGGCTGTCGCCGACCCGGCCCTGGATGCGCAACGGGGTATCGTCCACGGCGATCGGGATTCGAGTCAGTCGAAGCTGGCCGTCGACCCGGGCGACCTCGATCCTGAGATCGAAGCGGGCGCGCAGGCTCAGGCCGTCGAGGGGCCGCGCGACCAGCCGGTTGGGCCGCCGCCCAAGGGTAAGATCGATGATCGTTCCGGGGCGCAGATCGGTGATCGGCACGGCTTCGCCAATAAGAGTGGCGACGCGGTCGGCTTCAGCGCTGCCAACCCCGGCGCGCTCCAGCACACGGGCGAACCCATCGCCGCGGCCCAAGGTCGCGCGAAGGTCGATGATCGGCCGTTCCGGTGTCTCGGGCAACGGCTCGACGGCGTCCGTCGGCGCCATCCGGCGGCCGGTATCGGCGCCATAAGCCAAAGGCGCGATGGCGAGCGCGCGGGCTTCCTCGAACTCGGCGTCGGCCAATGGCGCCGGAGATGCGCCCGCTATCGGCGCTATCCCGGGATAGAAGGACCAGGCAGCGTAACAAAGGGCGGCGCAGGTGAAGAATCCACGGAACCACTCCGCCGAACCGATCCGCTGGCCGAGGTCGACGACAAGATCGAATTCGCCGGCGCGGCTGCGCAGGTCCTCGACCTTCTGGCCGAAGGCCGGCTTCGGCGGCGAACGCAGGAGCGCGCGGTCGAGGCCGATCGCGGCCGTGCCGCTACCCGCACCCGCGCTCATGTCGCTGAACTGGTACAAGGCCGGTCGAGCCCCCTTGCGCGTTATTAACCCCCCGCCGCGCACCCCGCTCGGCAGGTGCACAGGGTTGTGAAGAAAAGAGGTTAAAGTCAAATTACGGATTCGTCGAGGTTCCCGACCTTGCGACGAGGCGCCGCCTTTCGGCGATGAAAGGAGCATCTGAGTCAAGCGACGGAAAAGGTTGCGCTTTGCAGCGGTGGCCCCGATCTATCCACAATGAGCGATCTTGTCCGAGCGCCGCTGAAGGCCATTCTCGGCCCGACCAACACCGGCAAGACGCACCTCGCGGTGGACCGCATGGCGGCGCATTCGTCGGGGATGATCGGCTTCCCGCTGCGGTTGCTCGCGCGGGAAGTCTATGACCGGATGATGAAGCTGAAAGGCGCCAACCAGGTCGCCCTGGTCACCGGCGAAGAGAAGATCGTGCCTCGCGACGCCCGCTGGTTCCTCTGCACCGCCGAAAGCATGCCGATGGGACGGGACTTCGCCTTCGTCGCGATCGATGAGGCCCAGCTCGGGGCCGATCCGGAGCGTGGCCACGTCTTCACCGACCGTATGTTGCACGCGCGCGGTCGCGAGGAGACGATGATTCTCGGCTCGGAAAGTCTGAAGCCGATGATCCGCAATCTCCTTCCCAAGGCCGAGATCATCGGCCGGCCGCGTTTCTCGACCCTGAGCTATGCGGGACCTGCCAAGCTGTCGCGTTTGCCGCCGCGGTCGGCGATCGTCGCCTTCTCGGCCGAGCAGGTTTACGCGGTCGCGGAAATGCTTCGGCGAATGCGCGGCGGCGCCGCCGTCGTCATGGGAGCGTTGTCACCGCGGACGCGCAATGCCCAGGTCGCGATGTACCAGGCGGGCGAGGTCGATTATCTGGTCGCCACCGACGCGATCGGCATGGGCCTCAACATGGATGTCGACCATGTCGCCTTCGCCGGTCTCGGCAAGTTCGACGGTCATCGCCGGCGTCGGCTGAGTCCGGCGGAGATGGCGCAGATCGCCGGCCGGGCGGGCCGCCACCAGCGAGACGGGACTTTCGGTAGCCTGACTCTGGAAGGCGAGGCGCTGGCGGAATTCCGCCCCGAGGAGATCGAGGCGATCGAGGAGCATCGCTTCGCACCGCTGGACCATCTCTACTGGCGCGAGAGCGAGCTGGACTTCGCGAGCATCGACGATCTGATCCGGTCGCTGGAGCGGCGGCCGGCGCGCCGGACGCTTTGGGCCGCCCCCGAGGCGATCGACCTTTCGGTGTTGAAGTTCCTCGCCGGCGATCCGGACATTCGAATCCGCGCCGTCGGCCCGGACCGGGTCCGCCGTCTCTGGTCCGCCTGCGGACTGCCCGACTTCCGAAAGACCGGGGCCGAACATCATGCTCGGTTGGTGGCGAAACTCTATCTCCATCTCAGCGAAGGGGAGGGCCGCATTCCCCAGGGCTGGTATTCGGAACAGGTGGCCAGGCTCGACAATGTCCAGGGCGACATCGATACGCTCGCCGACCGGATCGCCGGGGTCCGGACCTGGGCCTATATCGCCCATCGGTCCGACTGGCTCGCGGACCCGGTCGCCATGGCGGACCGCACCATGGCCGTGGAGGAAAAGCTTTCGGATGCCCTTCACGACCGATTGACCCAGCGCTTCGTCGATCGCCGCACCTCGGTCCTGATGCGCGACCTCGGGCGCAGGGGGACGGGTGACTTCCCGGTCCTGATCGACGCCGACGGGGAGGTAACGGTCGGTTCCTACGCGATCGGCCGGCTCCAGGGCTTCAGCTTCGAGGTCGATCCGGCCGCTCGCCATGCCGACCGGAAGATGCTTCTGGCGACCGCCGAGCGCCGGCTCGCCGGAGAATATGAGAAACGCGCCGGCGCCCTCGTAGCGGACAGCGACGATCATTTTTCGCTTCGAACGGAGGCCGGCGCGCCGGTCGCCATCCTCTGGCGGGGCCATGAAGTGGCGCGGCTTGGGCCGGGCAAGAACCTGCTGTCGCCCCGGATATTGCTCGACCGACGAATCGAACGGGTTTCCGACAAGGGACGCGACGCGGTGATCGCGCGGCTCAAGGATTGGGTCCGCCTCCAAGTCGAACGATCGCTCTCGCCGCTTCGTTCGGCCGGCCACGCTGCCCAGGACCCTTCGACCCCGGCGGCGGTGCGATCGGTGCTTGCGATGCTCGTCGACGAAGGCGGAATCGTCCACCGCGAGCAGGTCGCGCAGCCGCTCGCCGCGCTCGACCGCGATCAGAGACGGGCGATTTCAGCGCTCGGTGTCCGGATCGGCGCCCTCGATCTTTTCATGCCGGCGGTCCTGAAGCCCGAGGCGATGCGCTGGCGGACGGCGCTTCGCGCTTCGGCAGCCGGCGCCCACATGCCCGAATTGCCGTCTCCGGCCAGTGTCGTCGTCGCAACGCCGCAAGGCGAGCAGAAGACGATCATGTCGCGTCTCGGATTCCGGGAGATCGGGCCGCAGATGCTCCGCGTGGACATGGCGGAGCGGCTCGCGCGCCACGCCCATCAGGTTCGCGTGGCCAAGGAGGGCGAGCCGGTCGACCTTGCCCTTATCACGTCCCTTGGGCTCAGGCCGGAGGCCGTGGCCAGGCTGATGCGCGACCTCGGCTTCCGTCGCCGCGAGGATCAGGACGACAGCTGGGTCTGGCGCGGCCGAGCCCCGCGCCGGCCGCGACCAAGCCGGCAAGGTGCCTCCGCTTTCGCCGCGCTTTCGGAGCTCAAGCGTGGCTGACGCCCTTCGGCTGGACAAGTTTCTCTGGTTTGCCCGCATCGCCAGGAGTCGGGCCCTTGCCCGGCAGCTCGCCGAGGAGGGCCGGATCCGAATAAGCGGGCGGGTCATCGATCGCGCCCATGCGCCGGTGAAGCCCGGCGAC
>DASTDX010000175.1:0-38933 GCA_035710145.1 Allosphingosinicella sp. | reverse complement strand
ATGGCGCTTGGTATATCGGTGCTGACTTTGGTGCCATGATTGTGGAAGATATCGAGTTTGAGTTTGGTCGTTCGGGACCCATCCCGACTGGCCAGGGCGAGCTTGAGATCGATCATGATCCAGGATTTGATGGCGCTGCGTTCGTCGGTTACGACCTCGGTTCGTTCCGGCTCGAGGCAGAAGTCGCTTACAAGCGCGCTCGTCTCGACGCCTATGAGACCGTGATCGGACTTCCCGGCGATGGTTCGCCGGGTGGTGCAATCCCGGTTCGCATCTCTGAAGCCGGTGGCGGCAACACTTCGGTGTTGAGCTTCATGGCCAACGCGATGTTCGATTTCGGCGACGATGACGGCATCAGCGGCTTCATCGGCGGTGGTATTGGCTACGCTCGCGTCAGCTATAACAACCACCGCGCTTACGCCAATCAGGGGCCGTTCCTTGATGACTCGGACAGCGGCCTTGCATGGCAGGCGATTGCCGGTGTTCGCCAGGCGATCACCGACAACATCGACGTCACCGTGCGTTATCGTTTCTTCAATACCGACGACGTCCGGACGGTGAATTGGCTCGGCGACGAGTCCAAGTCGCGGTTCCGGTCTCACAGCCTGTTGGGCGGCCTGACGTTCAACTTCGGTGGTTATGAAGAACCGCTTCCGCCGCCTCCGCCTCCGCCTCCGCCGCCGCCCCCGCCGCCTCCGCCCCCGCCGCCGCCTCCGCCGGTTGCAGTTGGGCCGTTCGTGGTGTTCTTCGATTGGGACCGCGACGAGATCACGCCGCAGGCGGCTGCGATCCTCGACAACGCTGCGCAGCAATATGCGCAGACGGGTCAGGCCCAGGTGGTTCTGTCCGGTCACGCCGACCGGTCGGGTTCGGACACCTACAACGTCGGTCTGTCTCAGCGCCGTGCGAACAACGTGCGCCAGTATCTCGCTGGCCGCGGTATTCCGGATGGCGTGATGACCACCGAAGCGTTCGGCGAGAGCCGGCCGCTGGTCGAGACCGCCGATGGCGTCCGCGAGCCGCAGAACCGGCGCGTGGAGATCGTCTTCGGTACCGGTTCCGGCTGGTAAGTAGACACCTGTCGCTTCGGCGGCAGGGTCCACAAAAGATTTGGGAGTCGGTCCTTGGACCGGCTCCCTTTCTTTTTGCGTATTCAGCTTTGGTCTCGAGACGAACGTTCGCCGGTTCCAGTCGCTGCAAAGACTCTGTTCCGGCCAGCGTGGCTTTGATAACGCCCGCCTCGACCCCGCTTATTCAAGGGAGCAAAGATGCGGATCGCCATCATCGGCACCGGTTATGTCGGGCTCGTCTCGGGCGCGTGTTTCTCCGACTTTGGCCACCATGTCGTCTGCGTCGACAAGGACGCCTCGAAGATCGAAGCGCTCGATAATGGCATCATGCCGATCTTCGAGCCCGGCCTGGACCAGCTTGTCGCCAGGAACGTCGCCGGCGGCCGGCTGAACTTCACCACCGATCTCGCCAAGGCGGTCGACGGCGCCGAAGCGGTCTTCATCGCGGTCGGGACACCGTCGCGGCGCGGCGACGGTCATGCCGATCTCAGCTACGTCTACAGTGCTGCGGAGGAGATTGCCGAAGCCCTGACCGGACAGGCGGTCATCGTGACCAAGTCCACCGTCCCCGTCGGCACCGGGGACGAAGTGGAGCGGATCATTCGCGAGAAGGCTCCGGCACTGAATATCGCCGTTGTGTCCAACCCCGAATTCCTGCGTGAAGGCGCGGCGATCGAGGATTTCAAGCATCCCGACCGGATCGTCATCGGCACCGAGAACGAGCAGGCAGCCGAAGTGATGCGCGAAGTCTATCGTCCGCTCTATCTCAATCGGGCGCCCTTGCTGTTCACGTCGCGGCGAACGGCCGAGCTGATCAAATATGCGGCCAACGCCTTTCTCGCTACCAAGATCACCTTCATCAACGAGATCGCCGATCTGTGCGAGGCGGTCGGCGCCGACGTTCAGGACGTTTCCCGCGGGATCGGCCTGGACGGGCGGATCGGGGCCAAGTTTCTCCATGCCGGCCCGGGCTATGGCGGCTCGTGTTTCCCGAAGGACACGCTCGCCTTGCTCAAGACGGCGGAAGACAGTCTGGCGCCGCTCAGGATCGTCGAGGCGGTGGTGGGGGTCAACGACACCCGCAAGCGCGCTATGGGGCGCAAGGTGATCAAGGCGCTGGGCGACGATGCCCGCGGCAAGACGGTGGCGGTGTTGGGGCTGACGTTCAAGCCGAATACCGACGATATGCGCGACGCGCCGTCGCTGAGCATCATCCAGGCGCTCGAGGACGTCGGCGCTCACGTTCGTGCCTACGATCCGGAAGGGATGGAGCAGGCCCGGCCACTGCTTCCCAATGTCGAGCTCTGTTCGAGCCCCTACGAGGCGGCCGATGGCGCCGACGCGGTGGTTCTGGTGACCGAGTGGGACGTTCTTCGCGCGCTCGATCTGAAGCGGCTTGCATCGATCATGGCCCAGCCGATTCTGGTCGATCTTCGCAATGTCTACCCGCCCGACGAAGTGGAGGCGGCCGGGCTCCGCTGGCACGGGGTCGGAAAGCCGGAGCGCCAACCCCGCAGCTGACCCGTCGGCAACCCTATTCTGATCCGCCCGTTCACCATGGACGAAGAGGAGAGAGGGAATGAAGCAATCCGTTATGCTGACGAGTCTATGCGCGCTCTGTTTGTCGGCCTGCGTGAGCAATGATCGTCTCGTGGAGCCGGAACCGATCGCGGGCGCAGTCGCGACAGACCTGCGGGACATGACCGGGCGCTCGGTCGGTACGGCCACCGGCACTCAGGAAGGCGACCGGCTTCGTATCAGGATCGTCGGTACCGCGTTGCCGCCGGGCGTGCACGGCGCCCATCTCCACGCCGTCGGCGCCTGTCAGCCGCCTGACTTCGCCAGCGCCGGCCCCCACTGGAATCCGACGGGCCGACAGCATGGAACCCAAAATCCGCAGGGGCATCACCTCGGCGATTTGCCCAATTTGCTGATAGGCACGGACGGCCAGGGAACACTCGAGTTCGTCGTTCCAGCAGTACAGCTTGAGCGCGGGGACAGAGCTTTGATCGATCGCGACGGGGCCAGCCTGGTGATCCACGCCTTGGCGGACGATAATCGTACCGATCCGTCGGGGAATTCAGGCGCGAGAATCGCGTGCGGGGTGCTGCAACCGGTCATCGACCGTTAGGTCGGTCCCAATTGACCGCCTGCCTCCTTGGCCGCCGGTCCGCGCGGTGGGGGATCGGTTGCATCGCGTCGAAAGCCGTTAAATCGGCTCCCCTGCGGAGCGTGCGCGCTCGATCTTGGTCGCCTCCAGCTCTGCGATCCGGCGCGATCCAAGCCACAATCCGAGCAAGGTGAGCGGCGGCATCGCGTACAAAGCGGCGATCCCGGTCGGCAAACTGCCGGTCAGGACGGACATCTTGCCGGCATAATAAGGCCCAAGCGCAAGCCCGACCATCGTCGTGCCGAGGATGTAGGTCGCGCCCGCGGTCGCCCGCATCCGCGGCAGAACAACGTCCTGGAGCGTGGCGACGGCGGCCCCCACCCAGGCCGATGCGAACATGTGGGCGATCGGGTTGACCCAGTAGAAGGCGGTGAGATTGTCGGTGGTGAGCATGAACGCGACCAGGGGGATCGGCACGATCACCGAGATCATGTTGACGAACAACCGCCCGCGCGGATCGCGCTGGCGCCAAATGTCGGAGATATAGCCGCCCAGGATCACCCCTGCCGCCGCCGAGAAGGCGGCCGACCAGCCGATGATGAATCCCACCTCCTCCTTGGCGCTGAAGCCGCCGATATAGCGGGCTGATTGAGACCCCCCGGCATAGAAATGCGCCTCCACATAAGGCGGGATCCAGAAGCTGGTCGCGTAGGTGACGAAGGAGATGCTTCCGAACGCGATGGCCAGGATGACGACGATCGGCGATCCCCAGATCAGCCGGTAGGCGGGCAGGTCGCGATGCTTCAGCGACTGGATCCAGGAGAAGACCGCATAGACGCCGAGCCCATAGGCGGCCCATTGTGGCCAGTCGCCGGTCAGCCAGTAGAGGAAGTAACCGATGGCGACGACGAGGGTGAGGACCATGAGGTTGGTCTTCAGCGCGCCGGGAATCCGGGCGACGTTGAACAGGGTCAGGGGCGGCAGGATCGCCATCAATTCCTTGCCGAACTCGCGCCAGGCGTTCGGCCGCACCACCGGCTGCGGAAGGCCGTCGGACTCACCGCGCTGCGGCTCGCGAAGCGTGAGCACCCAGAGTGCGAGCAGCAGGCCCGGAACGCCGACCGCGAGGAAGGCCGCCTGCCAGCCGGCGAGCCCGAGCGGCGCCGCGGCGGGATCGGGATAGGCCATGTTCCAGCGGCTGACGACGAAGCCGCCGATCGGCAGGCTGAGCGCGCCACCAATATAGAGGCCGCTCGAATAGATCGACAAGGCGGTCGCCCGCCGCTCTTTCGGAAAATGGTCCGAGATCATTGAATAAGCGGCGGGCGAGGCGCTCGCCTCGCCAATGCCGACACCGATGCGGGCGGCGGCGAGCATGCCGAAGCTGTTGGCGAAGCCGGACAAGGCCGTCATCGAAGACCACAAGGCCAGGCCCATCGCCATCAGCCGGCCGCGATACCAGCTGTCGGCGAGCCGCCCGAGCGGGATCCCGAACAAGGCGTAGAAGACGGCGAAGGCGGTGCCGTAGAGGAAGCCGATCTGCGCGTCGGAGACGTCGAGGTCACGCTTGATGTCGCCGACCAGGATCGAGAGGATCTGCCGGTCGATGAAGTTGATGATGTAGACGAGGACGAGGACGAACAGTGCGTACCAGGCGTAGGCGCTGATCTTCGGCCTGGCGGCCGGAGCGGCCTCTTCGGTCACGGTCGCCATATCGCCTCTCGTTGTGCTTCTCCTTGGCAATGGCTAGCAGAGCAGCGCGCTTTGGCAAGCAAGGGCAAGGCCGTCATGTCGATCCGGATCCTGTTCGTCTGCCTCGGCAATATCTGCCGTTCGCCCCTGGCCGAAGCGGCGCTCAGGGCCGAGGCCGAACGACTCGGCATCGATATCGAGACCGACAGCGCTGGCACAGGCGACTGGCATGTCGGCCATCCGCCGGACCCGCGGGCGCGGGCCGCAGCCCGGCGCCACGGAGTCGATATCGACCATTTGCGGGCGCGCCGGGTGAAGCCGGCCGACTTCCACCTTTTCGATCATGTCGTCGCTCTGGACGAGGCCAACCTGCGCGAACTCCGCCGCATGAGGCCGGTCGACGCGAGGGCCGAGCTCTCGCTGCTGCTCGACCATGTCGAGGGCCGGGAAGGGGAGCCGGTGGTCGATCCCTATCATGGCGATGACTCGCATTTCGACAACACCTGGGCCGACGTCGCCGCTGGCGCCCGGGCGCTCGCGGCGAAGCTGGCCCGACAGGGATGACGCCGTTCGCGCTTCGGGTGAGCGAGCTCACCGGCGTCGCGGCCGAAGCAATCGAGCGGCTCGCCGGCGGTGATCTGTCGGAGGTGCTGCTGGTGCGCCGGGCCGACGGGCCGGTCGTCGCCAAGGCCGGATCCTTTACCGCCACCGAGGCGGCGATGCTTCGGGCGATCGCCGCCGCCGGCGTTCCGGCGCCGATGGTCGAGGCCGAGCATGAGGGGGTGCTGCTGATCGAGCATGTCGAGAATGACCGCCTGTTCAGCGCCCGCGCCTGGGCCGACATCGGCGCCCACGTCGCCCGGCTCCACGCCAGGACAGACCAGGATTATGGCTGGCCGGTCGATTACGTCCTGGGCACGGTCCAGCTCGACAACCGCCAGGGGAAGGACTGGCCGCGCTTCTGGGCCGAGCAGCGGTTGCTCGCGACGGTCAGGGTGCTCGACCGGCCCTGGCGGGAAAGGGTCGAGCGGCTCGCGGCGCGGATCGGCGAGCTGCTGCCGGCGGACCCGACGGCCGCCTTGCTCCACGGCGACCTGTGGAGCGGCAACCTGCTGGTCCGCGACGGCCGCCTTGCCGCGATGATCGACCCGGCCTGCTACCATGGCGACCGCGAGGTGGATCTGGCGATGCTGTGCCTGTTCGGCGTTCCCGAGGCGAGCTTCTGGGACGCCTATGGAGAGCAGGCGCCGGGGTGGCGAGAGCGCCGGCCGGTCTACCAGTTATTCCCGGCCCTGGTTCACCTCCGCCTGTTCGGTGCCAGCTACGCGCCGCTGGTCGAGCGGCTGCTTCAGGCGCTGAGGGTCTAGGCAAGCCGATAGGCCTCGACGTCGGCATAGACGGCGCCGTCGGGAGTGAGATGGCTTTCGATCAGCAAGAACCGATCGACCCGGAATGGCGAGCTGGTGAGACCGCCGCGGCTTTCGATCAGGTTTCTGACCGTGCCGGAACTGGGCTTAAGCCGCGCGAGGGTGATGTGGGGCAGGAAGGCGCGCTGGTCGGGCGCGATGCCGATCCGGGCGAGCGCCTGATCCACTTTCTTGTGCAGCGCCTGGACCGGCGCCTGCGGAGTCACGCCCGCCCACACCGTTTCCGGAGCGCCACGTCGGTCGAACAGGCCGAGCCCATTGAGGGCGAGATAGAAGGCGGGCTGATGAACGGCACCGAGAGCGGCGAGGATGTCGCTGGCGAGATGCCGATCGACCTCGCCGACGAAGCGCAAGGTGAGGTGGAGCTGCTCCTCGCTCTGCCAGCGGGCGCCGCTGATTCCGCCCATCGCCGCCAGCAGCAAAGCGCGGATGGAGGCGGGCGGCCGGATCCCGACGAACAGGCGATGCATGGCGCCAGCCATAGCAAAGCCGGCGGCGCGAATCATGGTTAGCGCGCCGAGTCTGTCCGGTTTCGCTTGAAAGCGAGGCCGTATCTCACGATATTACCCTCATTCGGCGGATTATCGCCGTGATGGGAGACTTTGAAGATGGCCAATTGGTCTGATCCACGGATCGGCGCCGCCCGCCCGGCGACGACGGCCGGAACCACGGACGTCGCCTTCGACGCCGGGCTTCGGGCGCACATGCTGTCCGTCTACAATTACATGACCTCCGGCGTGCTCTTGACCGGCATCGTCGCCTTGCTCTTTTCGCAATGGGAAGGCGCTCCGGCGATTTTGTTCGGACCCGGACTCCTGAAATACCTCATCATGTTCGCGCCGCTGGCGTTCATCCTGGTGATGAGCTTCGGGATCAATCGGTTGTCCACCAGCACCGCGCAAATCCTCTATTGGGCCTTCGCGGTGGCCATGGGTCTGTCCCTGTCTTCGATCTTCTTCGTCTATACCGAGGGCTCGATCGCGATGACCTTCTTCGCGACGGCAGCGTCCTTCGCGAGCCTCAGCCTCTATGGCTACACGACCAAGCGCGATCTCAGCGGCATGGGCACCTTCCTGCTGATGGGCGTCGTTGGGCTCATCGTTGCCATGGTCATCAACATGTTCTGGATGAACGACACGTTCAGCCTCGCGATCGCCGGGATCGGTGTCCTGATCTTCGCCGGGCTCACCGTCTACGACACCCAGAAGATCAAGAGCCTCTATTTCGAGCTTCAGGGCAGCGAGTTCCTGGGCAAGGCGGCCATCATGGGCGCGCTGAACCTCTACCTCGACTTCATCAACATGTTCCTCTTCATGCTCCGGTTCCTCGGCAGCCGGGAATAGGTCGAAGGACAGCTTATCGTTGAAGGGGCCCGGCGGTGACGCCGGGCCCCTTTTTCATGCGCCACGCAGATGCTGGTCGAAAAAGGCCAGGGTCGCCGACCAGGCTCGAGCCGCGGCCTGGGCATCGTAGCGCGCGGCCGAAGTGTCGTTGTGGAAGGCGTGGTCGACCCCGTGATAGTTGATCGCACGGACCGACCTGCCGGCATTGCGAAGCGCGACGATCCAGGGGAGGGCAGTGGTGTTCACCCGCTCGTCACGCTCGGCGAGGTGGATCAGAAGGGGTGCCTGGACCCGCGGCGCCTCCGCTCCCGAGGGCGCAGGGCCGTAGAAGGACACGGCCGCGTCGAGCGTGCCCCCGGCCGCGACTGCGAGCCGGTTGACCATGGCCCCGCCCCAGCAGAAGCCGATGATGCCGATCTTGCGGGAACCGCCCTCGGACGAAGCGAGCCAGCTTATCATCGCCGCGCCGTCGGCCACCGTCTCCGCCATGTCGAGTTCCCCGATCATGGTCCGGGCACGGTCTTCGTCGGCGGGGGTTCCGCCGGCCGGGCTGAGGAAATCGGGAGCAACGGCGGAGTAGCCGGCCAGGGCCAGGCGGCGGGCAACATCTCGGATATGCTCATTGAGACCGCGGTTCTCGTGGATCACGATGACGATCGGAAGGTCGGCTCCGTTCCGGGGCGCGGCGTTGTAAGCCAAATATTGACGGCCCGGACGGGGCTCGAATTGGAGGTTCCGGATTCTCAGTCGGCTGTCGTCCGCGGCGATCTGCGGCTGCGCCGACGCCTGGGCGGCGACGGCCGTCAGCAAAGTGGCCGCCGCTGCCGCACCCCCGGCGATCCGGGTCATCTCTGCCATGAAGCGGCGGCGATCCATTCCCGAATGGGTGAAACGGTCGTGGAGGGCGACGGCCGCGCGCAGCAGGTCCTCGCTCATGCCGGTTGCGCATCCTGCTTCGGCATCAATTCGTCGTCGAGCTGGTTCGCTCGAAGCGCTGCCGGCCTCGATTGGAGCCGGCCGACATATTCTTCGAACACAAGGCGCTTGTCGATCGACCCGAACATCATGCCCCAGCCGATCTGAGCGCCGACATAGACATCCGCGGCCGTGAATTGTTCGCCGCAGATATAGGGGCCATCGCGGACCGCGGTCTCGAGACAGTCTATCGTTTCTTCGAAGCTTCCATAGCCAGCCATCGCCTTCTTGTCCGGCGGCGCCAGCAGGCCGAGCGACTTGGCAGTCACTGCCGCCTCGACGGGGCCGGCGGCGAAGAACAGCCAGCGATAATAAGTCCCGCGCTTGGGGTTCCCGGGTGCCGGCGCGAGGCCACGGTCCGGAAACATGTCGGCGAGGAAGGCGCAGATCGCTGCACCTTCGGTGACGATCATGTCGCCATATTTGATCGCCGGTACCTTCCCCATCGGATTGATCGCGAGATATTCGTGCGACTTCATCGACGTCCCGTAATCGAGGACGACGGTCTCGTAGGGCTCGCCGACTTCCTCGAGCATCCAGCGGACTATCCGCCCGCGCGACATCGGATTGGTATAGAAAGTGAGGGTCTCGGTCATTGGCGGCTCCTCAGGCTGAGCCGCCTCCATAAACCCGGTCGACGTGTCACGGAAGGAAAAGGCCCTCCCGCAGGAGGGCCCTGCCGTCAGGCCTGCTCTTCGGGCTGGCCCTTTTCCTTCTCGCCGGTAGCGGTCTTTTTCTTCTTCTTCGACGCCTTGGGGGCGGCGGGGTTGATCTCGAAGATCGGCTGATTGTCCTTGATACGAACCTTCACCTCGCCGCCATGGGCGAGCTTGCCGAACAAGAGCTCCTCGGCGAGAGGCTGCTTGATCTTCTCCTGGACCAGCCGGCCCATCGGACGGGCGCCATAGAGCCTGTCATAGCCGCGCTCGGTAAGCCATTTGCGGGCTTCGTCGTCCAGATCGATGTGGACGTTCCGCTCCGCCAGCTGGAGCTCGAGCTGCAGAATGAACTTGTCGACGACCCGGGCGACGACCTCCGGCGGCAGGTAGCCGAACGGCACGATCGCATCGAGGCGGTTGCGGAATTCCGGCGTGAACATGCGCTTCACCGCCTCGTCCGAAGCATCCTCTTTCGAGATATTGCCGAAGCCGATTCCTTCGCTTGCCATGTCGGCGGCACCGGCATTGGTGGTCATGATCAGGATGACGTTCCGGAAATCTACCGTCTTGCCGTGGTGATCGGTGAGTTTGCCGTTGTCCATCACCTGCAGGAGAATGTTGAACAGGTCCGGATGTGCCTTCTCGATTTCGTCGAGCAGCAGCACGCTGTGCGGATGCTGATCGACGGCATCGGTGAGAAGACCGCCCTGATCGTAGCCGACATAGCCAGGAGGCGCGCCGATCAGTCGGCTCACGCTGTGGCGCTCCATATATTCCGACATGTCGAAGCGCTGCAGCGGTATGCCCATGATCGAGGCGAGCTGGCGAGCGACCTCCGTCTTGCCGACGCCGGTGGGACCGCTGAACAAATAGGAGCCGATCGGCTTGTCGGGATCGCGCAGGCCGGCGCGGCTGAGCTTGATCGCCGAAGACAGGCGGTCGATCGCTTCGTCCTGGCCGAAGACCACCCGCTTCAGGTCGCGATCGAGATGCTCGAGCGCCTTCTTGTCGTCGCTGGACACGCTCTTTGCCGGAATTCGGGCGATGGTGGAGATGACCGCTTCGATCTCCTTGACCGTGATGGTTTTCTTGCGCCGCGAAGGCGGCACCAGCATCTGCATAGCGCCGACTTCGTCGATGACGTCGATGGCCTTGTCCGGCAGCTTGCGGTCGTTGATGTAACGGGCGGAAAGCTCGACGGCCGACTTGATCGCGTCGGGCGTGTACTTGACGCCGTGATGCTCCTCGAACGCCGACCGGAGCCCGGTCAGGATCTTCACCGTGTCCTCGATCGTCGGCTCGTTGACGTCAATCTTCTGAAAGCGGCGGAGAAGGGCGCGATCCTTCTCGAAATGGTTCCGGAATTCCTTGTAGGTCGTCGATCCGATGCAGCGGATCGCGCCGTTGGACAAAGCGGGTTTCAGGAGGTTCGAAGCGTCCATCGCGCCGCCGGACGTAGCGCCGGCACCAATCACGGTGTGGATCTCGTCGATGAACAGGATCGCGTCGGGTAGCTTCTCGAGTTCGTTGACGACCGCCTTCAGCCGTTCCTCGAAATCACCTCGATAGCGCGTGCCCGCCAGCAAGGCGCCCATGTCCAGCGAGTAGATGACCGCGGGCTTGAGCACATCGGGCACGTCGCCTTCGACGATCTTGCGCGCCAGTCCTTCGGCGATGGCCGTCTTGCCGACGCCGGGATCACCGACATACAGGGGGTTGTTCTTGGAGCGGCGGCACAGAATCTGGACGGTGCGGTCAACCTCCGGGCCTCGTCCAATCAGCGGATCGACACGGCCTTCCTCGGCCTTCTCGTTCAGATTGACGGTGAATTGCTTGAGGGCCGATTCGGGCTTCTTCTTGCCCTCGTCCGGCTTGGCCTCCTCGGCCCCCTTGACCTCGGGGGCGGGGACACTGGCCTCACCCTTGCCGACGCCGTGACTGATGTAGGTGACGGCGTCGAGACGACTCATATCCTGCTGCTGGAGGAAATAGACGGCGTAACTCTCGCGCTCGGAAAAGAGCGCAACGAGCACGTTGGCGCCGGTCACTTCGTCACGCCCCGATGACTGGACGTGAAGGATGGCACGCTGGACGACCCGCTGGAATCCGCTGGTTGGAGAAGGATCGGTTTCCCCTTCGACCTTCAGGGTCTCCAGTTCGTTGTCGAGATAGTGACGGACGGCATCGCGGAGTTCGCCAGTATTCACTCCGCACGCTTCCATCACGCGCCCGGCATGGACGTCCTCGATCAAGGCGAGGAGGAGATGTTCGAGCGTGGCATATTCGTGCCTGCGACCGCTTGCTTCGGCAAGGGCGTTGTGGAGAGTCTGTTCCAGCTCGCGGGCAAAGGACGGCATTGGCTACTCCTACCGGCCCGCGCGTGATGTCACGGGCCCATGACCCTGTATGTCGTTCGTGCCGTCGCCCCGATCAAGCGCAGGACCGAAACATCTGGGGAAAACGGCTCCAGAGGCCGAAGTTCCCTCGCAGTCACTTCCGGAATAAATCGTGCGCGGTTGACCGGAAGTGAACCGCGAATTCCAGTTTCGCCTTCACGCGCGCAATTTCGGCCTCGAGCAAGGCGATCCGAGCTTCGAGTTCTTCGACCGAAAGGGGGTCGAGATCCTGCCTGCCGAGCAGCACGATCGGGTCGTCCGGCTTGTCGGGAAAAAGCTCGTCCAGGTCCATGGAATGGAGAATCCGCGTCGTAACGCGGCTTGTCAACCGCACGCGCTCTATTCGGACGCGTCGTTCATCATGTCTCAAAGACGAACGTCCCGGCGACGAGCGGCACGCCGGTGCCGATGGCAATCCAGGCGAGGGTCGAAACGCTTGCGCCTGGGCCCGACATACGCCGCGCATCCTCGCCGGATTGGGCGGCCGGCGATCGACAGGGCCACCAACGTTGACCCCGGGGGCGCCCAAGTCAATAAAAACACCGGGCGACACGGGGGGAAGAATTGGCCGAAATTCCAGAGCAGATGCTGGCGATCGATCCAGTTTCCAGTGGTGGCCCGGAAGTGCTCGTTCCGGTGCATCGGGCGGTGCCCGAACCAGGCGATGACGAGGTACTGATCCGGGTCGCGGCGGCCGGTGTCAACCGACCCGACCTTCTGCAGCGGCGCGGACTCTATCCGCCCCCGCCGGGTGCGCCCTCGATCCCGGGTCTCGAGGTCGCAGGCACGATCGTGGACGTGGGCAACGGCGTTGCCAGAGAGTTGCTCGGGCAGCCCGTCTGCGCCTTGGTCGCCGGCGGCGGCTATGCCGAATTTGCGGTGGCGCATGCGGACATCTGCCTGCCAGTGCCGAAGACGCTGTCGATGGTCGAAGCGGCCGCAATGCCGGAAACGCTCTTCACGGTGTGGATCAACCTGTTCCATCGGGCTTATGCCCGCGATGGGGAGACCGCGCTCGTCCATGGCGGCACCAGCGGAATCGGAACGATGGCCATCGCGCTCGCGCAACTTTTTGGCCTGAAGGTGATCGTTACCTGTGGGAGCGAGGAAAAGTGCCGGCGGGCCGAAGCGCTCGGAGCGACCCTCGCCATCAACTATCGCGAACAGGACTTCGTCGAGGAAGTGAGGCGGGCCACGGCAGGCAAGGGGGTGGAGATCGTCCTCGACATGGTCGGCGGCGACTATCTGTCCCGCAACCTGGATTGCCTCGCAGACGAGGGTCGCCATGTTTCAATCGCCGTGCAGCGCGGGGCCATCGCGGAAATCAATATCGGCAAGATCATGCAGCGCCGGCTCATGCTTACCGGATCGACGCTCCGTCCTCGCCCTGTCCACTTCAAGGCCATGATCGCGGATGAGCTGGCGCGGTCCGTCTGGCCTTTGGTCGAGGAAGGACGGCTGAAGCCGGTGATCCACGCCACTTTCGCGCTGGCGAACGCGGCCAATGCGCACGCGCTGATGGAATCAGGGGCGCATGTCGGCAAGATCGTACTCACCGTCTGAAGGCCTCGAAATCCTTATTCGCTGGGGATGCAGTCGCTGTCGCTGAGGCAGATGGCGCCGGCAACGAGGACCACCGCCACAAGCGCGCCGACCCCGATCGCGACCCAGCCCAGGGTCGAAACGCCAGCGCGGTCGCCACTCGGACCGGGTTTCCCCTGGACCAGCTGCGAAGCCGGCGTGCCGGCGATGGACAGTTGGAGTGGCTCCCGGCCGCGGACGCCGAACTCGAGGCCTTCCCCGAAACGCGTCCGTACCTCGCCCGTGGCCGATCGCGACCGAAGCGTCGGCGCCAGCGCGACGCCGGCGCGGATTCGCTGCGACCTGGTTTCGCCGTCGAGGCTCAGGCGAACCCTGACTCCGGCGAAGAGCCCTGCGTCATGAGCCTGAGCGCTGACCAGATCCGCCGCCACAGCCGGCTGCGCCGCGGCCAGCAGCTCTGCGGCCAGGACCCCGGCGATCGTCAATTTCCTCATCTCGTCATCCCCCCGATTCGCGCCTGCCCCCCAAGGCGATAAGGACGCGATTTCGGAGGCTTATCCGGTTCGATCGCGTAACGCAAAGCGTTGCAGTTTGCCCGTCGGGGTTTTCGGCAACGCCTCGACGAACTCGATTTCGCGCGGATATTTGTAAGGGGCTATGGCCGCCTTCACATGGTCCTGGAGCAAGGTGATCACCCCAGCGTCAGGCGCGTAACCGGGTGCAAGCACCACAAAGGCCTTCACCTTCTGGCCTCTTTCTTCGCAAGGGGCGCCAACGACGGCGCATTCCTGGACGGAGTCGTGGGCGAGGAGGGCGTTTTCCACTTCCGGGGCGGCGACATTGTAGCCTGAGGAGATGATCATGTCGTCCGAGCGGGCCAAATACCAGAAATAGCCTTCCGCGTCCTTGCGGTAGGTGTCGCCGGTGACGTTCCAGCCCTTCAGGACATAGTCCCGCTGGCGTTCATCGTCGAAATAACGGCAGCCTGTGGGGCCCTTCACCGCCAGCCGGCCAACGCCGGTCTCCAGCTGAACCCCTTCTTCATCGAGCACCGTGGCGATATAGCCGGGGACGGCCTTGCCGGTCGCACCCGGACGAATGTCGTCGCCACTCGCCGAGATGAAGATATGCATCATCTCCGTCGCGCCGATGCCGTCGACGATGCCGAGACCGGTCGACTCCTTCCAGGCATGCCATGTTGCGGCGGGCAGATGCTCGCCCGCCGAGACACAGGTGCGAAGCGAGCCGATGTCATGATCCTTCAGCATCATGCGCATCGCCTTGTAGGCGGTAGGTGCGGTCGCGAGGGTCGTGACCTTGTGCCTGGCCACCGCCTCCAACAGGGGCCCGGGGCCCGGAGTCTCGATCGTCACGGCGGCACCGCCGAACCGCCAGGGAAAGGTCAGCAGCATGCCCAGGCCGAACGTGAAGGCGATCGGGGCCGAGCAGGCCCAGCGATCGCCCGGCTCGGGCTTCAAGACGTAACGCGCAAAGCTGTCTGCGCTCGCGAGCACATCGCGGTGAAAATGGACGCAACCCTTGGGGCGGCCGGTTGTCCCCGAGGTGAACGCGATCAGAGCCACGTCGTCGCGATGCGTGGCGACCGCCTCGAAGCCCGATGCGACGGAGCCAAGACGCCGTTCCAGATCGCCCTTGCCGCTGTCGCCGTCATAAGTCAGCAAAGAACGGACGGTCCCGGCCCGATCGGCCCCGGCGGCATAATCTTCGATCGTGCGCGCATCGACGATGGCGTGGCTGACCTGCGCCCGCTCCAGGATCGTCGCCACTTCGCCGCCACGGAGCATCGGCATCGTCGCAACGACGATGCCGCCTGCCTTTAAAACTCCAAGCCAGCTGGCGAACAGCATCGCTCCATTGGGTCCGCGGAGAAGGACGCGGTTGCCGGGTACCAGGCCTTCTTCTTCGACGAGGAGTCGCGCGATCCGGTCCGACAGCTCGGCCATCTCGCCATAGGTCCAGCTTCCGACGTCGTTGATGAGGGCCGGAGCATCACGATCAGGGCGCTCGATCAGCTCGACGGCGGCGTTGAGGGTCTCGGGATATTGGAGCTCGGGCAGCGTGAACAGAAACTCCGGCTGGAGTTCGGGCGATGGAAGGCGGTCGCGGACAAAATTGTCGATATGGGCGCTGTTCATGGTTCGGGGACAATCGCTGTAGCTTCGATCTCGATCTTCGCGGCGGGCTCAACCAGGGCAGTGACTCCGACAACGGCCATGGCGGGAAAATGGCGGCCGATCGTCTCGCGCCACGCGGCGCCGATCTCGGCAAGGTTCGATCGATATTCGCCGATGTCGGTGACGTAGCAGGTCATCCGGACGATATGCTGGGGGCCGGCTTCGTCCTCGGCAAGGATCGCAAGAATATTGACCAGCGCCTGCCGAAACTGGCCGACGAGGTCGGCGGCATCGAAGTCTTCCTCGGCATTCCAGCCGATTACACCGGCGGTAACGACGGTGCGGCCGCGCGCAGAGACACCGTTGGCATAACCTCTCGGCCTCGGCCAGCCGGGGGGAAGCAGGGCCTTCATGGGCGCTGCTCTCCTTTGTGCTCGGCAAGATGGTTGCGGGCGATGACCACTTTCTGCACCTCCGAAGCGCCTTCGTAGATCCTCAGCGCCCTGATCTCGCGGTAGAGACTCTCGACCGGCACACCGACCGTCACTCCAAGGCCGCCGAAGATCTGAACGGCCTTGTCGATCACCTGCTGGGCGCGATCGGTGGCGTGAAGCTTGGCGAGGGCGGCTTCCTTGCTGTTGCGCTGCCCCTTGACGTCGCGAAGCCAGGCGGCGCGGTAGACCAGCAAGGCGGACGCCTCGACATCCAGAACCATCTCCGCCAGCAGCGACTGGACGATGGCATTGTCGGCGAGCCGGCCCTGGCCGAGGTGTCGGGTAAGCGCTCGCTCGGTCGCTTCGTGGAGCGCCCGCCGGCCGAAACCCAATGCGGCGGCGCCTACCGTCGTCCGGAAGACGTCGAGGGTCGCCATGGCGTGGGCGAAGCCACGGCCGCGCTCGCCGAGCAAGGTGGAAGCGGGCAATTTCATCGCGTCGAACCGGAGCGTCGCCAGCGGATGGGGCGCAATCACCTGGATCCGTTCACTATCGTCGAGGCCGGCTGTGCCGCGGTCGACGATGAAAGCGGAAATACCCTTTGCCCCCGGCGCTTCTCCGGTCCGCGCGAAAAGCAGGTAGAAATCCGCTATCCCCCCATTCGAGATATAGGTCTTGCCGCCGTTGACGACGAAGCCCTCGTCGTCCTCGACCGCCGAGGTCTCCATCGCGGCGACGTCGGACCCCGAGCTTGGCTCAGTCAGAGCGAAGGCGGCGATCTTCGTGCCCCGCGCGACCGCCGGAAGATAATCGGCTTTCTGCGCCTCGCTCCCGAACAGACTGATCGCGCCCGAGCCAAGCCCCTGCATGGCGAAGGCGAAATCCGCGAGCCCGGAATGACGGGCGAGGATCTCCCGGATCAGGGCGAGGGAGCGGACGTCGAGCCTCTCGTGGACGCCATGATAAGCAGCCGGGACGCAGTAGCGAAGCCAGCCGGCCTCGCCGAGCCTTCTGACAAGGTCGCGGCATTCGGAATCCACATCGTCGCCGTGAGCGGTCTTGAGTTCGACCGAGCACCACGTCTCCAACTCGTCGGCGAGGCGGCGATGGCTGTCGTCGAAGAACGGCCAGTCAAGAAAATCGCGGTTGCTCAACTTGTATGCTCGATCCGCAGCCGGGATCGCGCGGCCGACGCACGGCCCCTTCGTCCCCGATCGGTCGGCGGCAAAGAGCTACCGTCAGTCACCCTGGAACTCCGGTTTCTCCTTCGCCGAAAAGGCCGAAAAGGCGCGGCGGAAGTCGTTGGTGGACATGCAAATGGCCTGGGCCTGGGCCTCCATCTCGATGGCGACATCGAGGCTGACGGCCCATTCAGCGTTGAGCTGGGTCTTGGTGATACCGTGGGCGAAGGTGGGACCCGTCGCAAGGCTTCGGGCGAGCGCCGCCGCTTCTGCAAGCAAGTCGGCGGCAGGCACCACGCGGTTGTGGAATCCCCAGCGTTCGCCCTCGTCGGCGGTCATCACCCTCCCGGTGAAGAGCAGCTCAGAGGCGCGGCCCTGCCCGATGATCCGCGGCAGGATCGCGCAGGCGCCCATGTCGCAGCCGGCAAGCCCCACGCGAGTGAACAAGAAGGCCGTCTTCGTTTCCGGCGTCGCCAGGCGGATGTCCGAGGCCATGGCGAGAATCGCGCCAGCGCCGACGCACACGCCATCGAGGGCGGCGATCACCGGCTGGGGGCAGGCGCGGATCGCTTTGACCAGGTCGCCCGTCATGCGCGTGAAATCGAGCAGCCCTGGCATGTCGCGTTCTGTCAAAGGACCGATGATTTCGTGGACATCGCCGCCGGAACTGAAATTGCCGCCGGCGCCGGCGACGATCACCGCCTTCACTTCGCGCGCATAGACCAGGGTCCGGAACAGGTCGCGAAGCTCGGCATAGGATTCGAAGGTGAGCGGGTTTTTCCGCTCGGGGCGGTCGAGGGTGACCGTGGCGACGCCTTCCGCATAGTCCCACCGGAAATGAGAAGGTTTGAACTGGTCGGCCTGGAAGCCCTGCGGATTCACCTGTCTTTCCCTCCCTGGGTCGGACCCTGCGTCGCCCGTGCGATCGACATCTTCAGCACGCCCAGCGCGACATAAAGCCGCTCGCGCTGGGTGAAGTCGAGCCCTGCCAGCATTCCGTCGATCCAGTCATGATGCGCCTTGGCGAGCTGCTGAAACCGTTCCTGGCCGGCGCTCGTGAGCCGGACGATGGAGGACCGACGGTCGGAAGGCAGCGGGTGGTTCTCTACCAGGCCGTCCTGGACCAGCTTCTGGACCAAGTGGGTGATGTTGCCGTTGGAGACCAGGAGCGCCCGTGACAGGGCGCCCATGGGTAGACCGTCCGGCTTGCGGTCCAGTGCGGCAAGGATGTCGAACCGTGGCAAGGTCATGTCCTGCTCGCCGAAGCGGCGCTGAACTTCTTTCTCGATCGCCATCGTACAGCTCAGCAGTCGGAGCCAGACCCGGACGCTGGAGCGGTCGCCGAGGGCGCCGTCATGCTTTTCGCGAATCGGAACAGCGTAGTTCACATCACCTCGCCGCCGGCCACGGCGATCGCCTGGCCAGTAATGGAGGCACTTTCCGGCAGGCAGAGCCAGAGAACGGCGCTTGCTACCTCCTCAGGCGTCACCAGCCGTCCTTGCGGGTTGAACCGGGCTAGCTCGGCGCGGGCTTCGGTTTCGCTCCGGCCGGTCTTTCGCTGGATTCGAGACGCTGCGTCGATGGCGAGATCGGTGTCGGCGAAGCCAGGGCAGACGGCGTTCACCGTGACGCGGGTCTTGGCGAGCTCGAGGGCGAGGGCACGGGTGAGGCCGACGGCGCCGTGCTTGGCCGCGACATAAGCGGCGCTGTAAGCATAACCCTTGAGCCCGGCCGTCGAGGCGATATTGACGATTCTGCCGGAGCCGGCCGCGAGCAGATCGGGGAGCGCCGCCTGGCAACCATAGAGAAGGGCGTCGAGATTGACCGCCATCGTACGCCGCCACGCGTCGTCGGTAATCCGGGCAAAGGGGGCGCTATCGCCGGCGCCGGCATTGTTGACGAGGATCGTGATAGGCCCCTGGGCGTCACGGGCGATCCCGAAAACGCGCTCCACCTCATCGCGATTGGTGACGTCGGCAGGGGCGACGAGGGCGTCGAAATTCCCCGAACCGACCTCCTCGAGCTTCTCGCGGCGCCGTCCCACCAGGGTCAGCCTGGCGCCTTCCGCCGCGAGGGCCCGGGCAATGCAGGCGCCGATGCCGGTGCCGCCGCCAGTGATGAGCGCGTGCTGGCCCTTCAGGCGCGTCATGCCTTGAGCTCCGCTTCCCGCGCGAAGTTGCGCGCAAGTTGGGCCATTCCGCTCAGATATTGCGGGGGCACATTTACCTCGCGATAGTCGTGCGCGGCGGCGGCGCGAAGGGTCCACATCGGATCGATCAAATGGGGACGGGCGAGCGCCACGAGATCGGCGCGGCCGGCGGCGAGGATCGAATTGACATGGTCCGGGTCGTAGATGTTGCCGACCGCCATCGTGTTCACGCGGCCTTCATTGCGGATCTGGTCGGCGAAAGGCGTCTGGAACATTCGGCCATAGATCGGCTCGCAATCGGCCCAGGTCTGGCCGGCGGAAACGTCGATCAGGTCGGCACCCGCTTCGGCGAAGGCTCGGCCGATCTCCACCGCTTCGTCCGGGGTTACGCCTTGTTCTCCCATCCAGTCGTTGGCGGAGATGCGGACCGACATCGGCCGATCGGCGGGCCAGACGTCGCGCATGGCCCTGAACAGCTCGAGCGGGAAGCGGAGGCGGTTCTCCAGGCTGCCGCCATATTCGTCCGTCCTCTTGTTGGTGAGCGGGGTGATGAAGCTGGAGAGAAGATAGCCGTGAGCGGCGTGGAGTTCGATCATGTCGAAACCGGCCTCTTCGCCGCGGCGGGTCGCGGCGACGAACTGTTCGATTACCGCCTCCATGTCGGCACGGTCCATCGGCCGGGGCACCTGGTTGTACGGGCTCCAGGGCACGTCGGACGCGGCCATCACAGGCCAGTTGCCCTCGTCCAGGGGCACATCATAGCCCTCCCAACCGACCTTGGTGCTCCCCTTCGGTCCGGAATGGCCGAGCTGGAGGCAGAATTTGGCGCGGCTGAACGAGTGCACGAAATCGACGATTCGGCGCCAGGCTTCGACATGCTCGGGCAGATATAGGCCGGCGCAACCGGGGGTTATCCTGCCCTCCGGTGAAACGCAGGTCATTTCGGTATAGAGGAGGCCGGCACCGCCCTTGGCGCGTTCTCCATAGTGAACCAGGTGGAAATCGTTGGGCTTGCCGTCAACGGCGGAATACATCGCCATCGGCGAGACGACGACCCGGTTCCCCAATCTCATTTCGCGAAGGCTGAACGGCGCGAACATGGGCGGGGCAGGGTCGTTCACCGCTTCACCCCGCGCCCTCGACTGGAACCAGCGCTCCACTTCCTCAAGCCAGGCCTTGTCGCGAAGCCGAAGATTTTCGTGGCTCACCCGCTGCGAACGGGTGAGCAGCGAATAAGCGAACTGGATCGGCTCGAAATCCAGGTAACGATGGAGAGTCTCGAACCATTCGGTCGAGTTGCGGGCACTGTTCTGAAGCTTGAGCACCTCGAGATTGCGTTCGGCCTGATATTCCTCGAGGGCCACCTCGCGGCTCAGTCCGGGGCGATTGAGTACCTCGGCCAGCTTGATCGCGTCCTCCAGCGCCAGCTTGGTCCCCGATCCTATCGAAAAATGGGCCGTGTGGGCAGCGTCGCCGAGCAGGATGAGGTTGCGATAGGACCATTTGCCGCAGACGATCCGGCGAAAACTGAGCCAGGCCTGAGGGCCGGGCAGATGCAAAGCGTTGGACTGGAGCCGGTGGCCGTCGAGATACCTCGCGAAGATGGACTCGCAAAGTGCGATCGCCTCCGGCTGGTCCATCCGATCGAGGCCGAGGCCCGCCCAGGTCTCCGGGTCCATTTCGACGATGAAGGTCGAAAAATCGTCATCGAACCGATAGGCATGGGCCCAGACCCAGCCCGCGTCCGTCCGCTCGAAGGCGAAGGTGAAGGCTTCGAACGCCTTGTCGGTTCCGAACCAGAAGAACTTGTTCCGGCGGGTCTGGATGTCGACCGCGAAATGCGGCTCGTAGCGGGTGCGGATCCGGCTGTTGGCGCCATCTGCCGCGATCACGAGATCGTAGTCGCTCCAGTCGTCGAGATCGGGGGTCGCCTCATGCTCGAAGTGAAGGTGGACGCCAAGCTCCCGGGCGCGGGCTTGAAGGATGTTGAGCAGCCGCTTGCGGCCGATGCCGATGAAACCGTGGCCGGACGAACGGATACAGGTGCCGTGGATGTGGACGTCGATATCGTCCCAATGGGCGAACTCGTCGCGGATCACGGCGCCGCTGACGGCATCGTTCGCCATCAGATTTTCGACGGTCTGGTCCGAGAAGACGACGCCCCAGCCGAACGTGTCGTCGGCGCGATTGCGTTCGAAAACGTGGATGTCATGCCGCGGATCGCGCAGCTTCATCGATATCGCGAAGTAGAGCCCGGCCGGTCCGCCGCCCAGGCACGCGATCCGCATCTTCGTCTCCGATTACTTTAGGCCTAAAGTATCGGAATCCGGCAAAGCGTCAAGCCGGCTCGACCGGCTCGTCGCCGACAGGTTCCCGGACGGGCGACGGCGACCGTCGTCGAGCCGAAAAACCTAGTCGAACAATTCCTCGAGGAACGATTTACGACGCTTCGGGTGACGGTGGCCGCCATGGCCATAACCTTCCTGATAGCCGCGATCGGAATATTGGGCCTGCGGCGCCGGCGGCGCGCCACGCACGGGGGCTGCGGGCACCGCTGGCGCAAGATCCTGGGCGCTCCGCTCGATGATCTTGTCGAGTTCGCCGCGATCGAGCCAGACGCCGCGGCATTGCGGGCAATAATCGATCTCGACCCCCTGGCGATCGCTCATCACGAGCGGCACCTTGCAGACAGGGCAAGGCATTCCGACGGCAGGATTGGTCATGATGGGCTCCTGAAAATGTGGCTGAAGGGGAAATAGGCACCGCAGTTGTCGGGCGCAATCGTACGTCGGACAATGGCGGCCCGAAATCAAAAGGCGTGGGGACATGCGGGCCGGGATGCCGTCGAAGGGATCCGGCCGAGCGCGGAATGTTGGCGGATCAGCAGGAGGCCTGGCTGGCAAATCCCGGGACCGCGCAGGCCGAAGCCGGAGGCACGCTGGGTGCAGGAGCGGCCGCAGCATGCTGATTCGCCAGGTTTTGAAAGGCCTGAACCGGGGCCCTCCGGGCCGGCCCGAACGTGTCGTAAATGGCGCGGGCAGCGGTCGAAATCACGGCGGGTCGGTTCGATCCACCGCGCGCGAAGAAGGCTACCGCGATCCGACGCCCGTCGGGCATCGTCAGGAAGCCGACGTCACCGGTATAGCCATTTAGGGTGCCGGTCTTGTTCTCGACGGTGACGCCCGGGGGAAGAAGGCCACGGATCCGGTTTGATCCGGTGCGGCAGCGCCGCATCATGTCGAGCAGGATCGCGCGGCTGCCGGGGCTGAGGGCGTTACCGGAATCGATGAGGCGAAGCAGGCCGAGCATCGCTTCCGGCGTGCTCGAATCCCTGATGTCGTGGAGATCCCGGCGAGCGCTCAGGAGCCCCGCAATGTTCCGATCGACCCGAATACCGCTGAGCTGATGCGTGCGGAGCCAGTTGTCGACGACGGCCGGACCACCCAAGGCCGCAATGAGCTGGTCGGTCGCAGGATTGCTGCTGCGGGTGATCATCAGGTCCATGAGGGTGAGGGCGGTCGAATTCCCGATCGGCGCGTCGAGGCTTCGTCTGCCGGCGTCCACCTGGGACAGATAGGCGGCCGCGACCGCGATCTTCATCGTGCTCGCCATCGGGAACGGTTCGTCGCCGTTGAAGCTGACCAGGGCTCCCGTCTCGAGGTCCATGGCGGCGATGCCATATTCCCCGGGATTCTCGCTCGCCAAAGCCGCGAGACGACGCTCGAGCGACTGAAGCTGCGGGGGCGTGAGAACCTGCGCCGATGCCGGTTGTGCGACGGCAGCAAGAAGGAACGAAAAGAACGCCAAGAGCCGCATGCGGAAACCCCTCACCAAGGATCTACGTGGGCGACCTCATCCCGAATGGGGAACGCCAACCAATCCCTTCTGATATACTGTTTGGTTTACGATTGTTACTTCGTGTCGCAGCCTTGATCGCGGTTCGCCGTCCATTCCTCACGGTTGGGCGCTCGAATCCGTATCTGTGCCGTAATGGAACGCCCGGAAGCCGAGCACCTCCAGACTGGCAAATTTGCACCCCGCAGCCGAGTTCCTTATTCTGATCCGACCGACAGCGCACAGCTCCGATGAACGAGTCGGCGAGGCAGCGCGCTGGAACGGAAGCCTTTTCGATCAAGCCGGAGTAATGGCATGCGTATTGGGAAAAGGACTTTGGCAGCACTGGCGGTAGCCATATTCATGGCGGCCCCGTCATCGGCGCAGGACCGAGGTCAGAGCACGGCCGATCAGATCGCACGCGAGATCCGCGAGGCTGCGGAGGCGATCGGCACGGTCAGGGACGCGTTCGACGACAGCTTGAGCGACATTCGCTGGCGCGGCCGGGACCGGGAGGCCGTGAGGCTCTGCGCCCCTCGGGTCGAGAGATATGGCCGGATGCGAGTGGACGATGTCCGGCCTTATGGTCGGCGCAGCCTTCGAGTTTACGGAACCGTCGATGGCGGCTGGGACAATCGTTACTCTTACCGGTCGCGCTACGGGCTGCGCAGCTTCACCTGCACGGTACGGGACGACGGCCGGGTGAAGGTGAAGACCCGCCGACTTCGCCGCTGAAGCGGACAATCGGCCGTGGCATGCCCGCGGCGGAACCATGCTCATCGGGTGCTCTTTCGGGTCCTGCCGGCCGGTCTTCCCCGCGCTGTCAGGAACTCGCGGCAGCGTGAAGCGCTCTCCCTTTTCCCGTTCATGGAGCCGTCTGCGGATGTCGCGACCTCGTCGAGCCACCCTGTACCGAATGGTCCTGCCCGATCACACCTGCCCTTTCGGTGTTCGGGCCAAAATGCTGCTCGAGCAGAATGGCTATGAGGTAGACGATCATGTGCTCGGTTCCCGCGAGGACGTGGATCGGTTCAAATCGGAGCAGGACGTGACGACCACCCCGCTCATCTTCATCGATGACCGCAAGATTGGGGGAAGCCGGGAACTCGAGCGGCATCTCGCCGAAGACTGAACCCTACTCGGTGTTCTGGATGGCCGCCGGAATCAGCTCGAGTACTTCCAGGGTCGATCCGGTGCGAGGGCGGGGGACGACGAGGCGGAAGCGTAGCGGCCCCACCCTTTCGAAAATGCCAGCCATGTCCCGCTCGGGATCTTCGCCATAGGCCACGGGCTCGGTCTCATTGCCTAATGCCAGCGAGCCCAGGAAGATCATCCGCCGCGGGGTGGAATCCTCGAACAGGTAGCCGCTCGGCCGGTCCGAGCCGGTCTGCTTGGTGAGCGACAGGTCGTCGTCCGACGCTCCGACATGGCAGAAGAAAGGCTGGAAGGTGGTAAAGGCACGCGAGCGCGCTTCGCCCGATCCGAACCTGATCCATCGGCACATGTAACTGCCTGGCGTCGGCGCTGGTCGCGGCAATGCGGCATTGGGCTCCAGCAGCGGGCCCTCGGCCGAAACCTGCCGCGCAAATCCTCTCCTGCGGGCATTCGCAAGCGCCTCGTTCCAGGCCGCCGCCAACCCGTCGATCCGGGCTGCGTCCGATGCCGACGCGGAAGATCGCCAGGCGGGCTCCTGGACGACCTCGACGCTGGCGGCCGCCTCCAGATCCGGGCTTGGCCGGGTCTGGCAGGCAGCAAGGAGGAGCAGAAAAGAAAGGCCGCCCAAGGCCCAACCGGCGCGCCGTGGCGCGCGTGTCAGATCGGGCAGCGAAGCCGCCGCCGCGGGAGACTGCAGTGGGCATGCACTACGCATGACGACTCATGGTCCTCGATACCCGGACAAACTTTCGTGCCGGCGGCGACGCCTTTGGTTACAGGCAGCAAAGCGGAACCGGACCAATTTGGTTGCACCGCCGGTACATTCAATGGAAATGCGCGGGTTAAGAACCCGTTCCCGGAGCCAGTCCCTGCGACGGGCCGGCCTCTTCACCCGTCGAATGGACGTCCGGTCGCATCGTGCTGGCACATCAGGCGCTGGACAAGCTCGAACCGCGCCGAAGACCGTGGTGCCGGGTGTCGGACTCGAACCGACGACCTACCGCTTACAAGGCGGTTGCTCTACCAGCTGAGCTAACCCGGCCTGGTCCTGCATATAAGGCAAATGGTCTACCGAATCCCGAACGTCCAGCCCTCTGTTCGCGCAAGCTCGGGCGTCAGGCCTGCCGGCGACCAAGGCTCTCGACGGGAATTGAGCGCGCGCATGCCGGCAGCGGTCACGAGCGCATCGGTCTGGTGGTCGTTAGGTTCGAAGCGAAGCCGAGCCGGCGGACTACCGAGCCCGACGAGGGCGCGATCGAGGTCGAAGCGCGATCTCAGCTTGCTTCCCGACAAGCCGGCCTCGCGCAGGTAGATGCGGGTGTAGATTTCGACGACGACGCTGGCCTCCCTGGGGAGTGGGTCCATCGGCCAGATCGCCACCTGGCCATCAAGCCGATGCAGCAGGCGCATCCCGGAAAAGCTTGCTTTCGCCACCTGGGCCGCGCCGATCGCGTCATAGGCGCTGGCGGTCTTGCGACCGCCTTGGGCATTGAGACGGGCATCGCACTGTCGGAAATGCACGAACTCGGCCTTCACCCCGTCGGCAATACCGAAATAGAAATGGCGGCGGTGCGAGTCTTCGAGGAAGCTTGCGGCGCCAAGATCCTCATCGTCGCAGTGGCGCTCGACATAGGCCCAGAAGTCGCGCGCGGTGCCCGGGACGTCGGGCTCGCCGGGGAGATATTCGCCGCGTTCCGCGATCGGCGGCGCGAAGCTGAAATCGAAGCCGAACACCGTGGGCGCCTCGACCGCCGTGGCAAGCAGCCATTCCAGGACTTCACAACGCGACCAGACGTGGTCGGGACGCACCAGCCGCGGCGGGCCGCCATCACTCTCGCAGATCGCGATCGCGATGCCCTTGTGTCTTTTCCCCTTGGCGCCGGACCAGTCGATCGCGGCGAAGCGCTGAAAATCCGTCACCCCTTCTTCCGTGGCCTCGGCTTGGGCTTCGCCGCAGTCCAGGCATGAGCGCGGCGGACGACGTCCCGCACCCGTTCGGAGTCGGCGCTTTCGAAGCGGACGAGGACCGCGGGCCAGCCCTCGTAATGCGGCGACTGCCAGAAGGTGTCGGGATCCGTCTCCTTGAGCATCTCCACGCTGTCGAAATCGAGCGCGACGCCGAAAGAGCTCTCTTCCTCGTGGCCGAGATAAAGAAAGGCGCGACCATTCACCTTGACCGCCGGCTTGCCGTAGCTGGTGGAAAGTTCGGTGTCCGGGAGGGTGAGGGCGAAGGCGACGGCCTTGTCCCAGCTGTCGAGCCGGTCAGTCGTCATCGGATCTCAGCTTCCCGCGTTGCTCGTCCCACCAGGCGAGGCGCTCCGCGATCCGCTTCTCGAGGCCGCGATCGGTCGGGGTGTAGAAGGTTTGCGGCGACATCTCTTCAGGCCAGTAATTGTCGCCGGAAAAGCCGCCTTCGGCGTCATGGTCGTATCGATAGCCCTTGCCGTAGCCGATCTCCTTCATCAGCCGGGTCGGGGCGTTGAGGATGTTCTTCGGCGGCATCAGCGAGCCCGTTTCCCTGGCCGAGCGCCAGGCCGCCTTCTGCGCCGTGTAGGCGGCGTTCGATTTGGGGGCCGTGGCGAGATAGAGGCAGGCCTGGGCGATGGCGAGCTCGCCTTCCGGGCTGCCAAGGAAATCATAGGTTTCCTTGGCGGCGAGGCACTGGACCAAAGCGTTGGGATCGGCGAGGCCGATGTCTTCCGAAGCAGCGCGGACCAGCCGGCGAAGGACGTAGAGCGGCTCTTCGCCCGCCACCAGCATCCGCGCCAGATAATAAAGCGCGGCCTGCGGATCGGAGCCGCGTATCGCCTTGTGAAGCGCTGAAATGAGGTTGTAATGCCCCTCCCGGTCCTTGTCGTAGACCGGTACCCGGCGGTGAAGCAGGGCGGCGAGCGCCGCCGGATCGAGCGCTTCCTCGAGCTCCACCGAAAACAGGGTTTCGGCCTGGTTGAGGAGGAAACGTCCGTCGCCGTCCGCGGTGGCGACGAGGGCGTCGCGGGCGTCCGCCGTCAGTGGAAGCGGCCGCCCCATCAGCGCCTCGGCCCGGTCGAGCAGCTTGCACAGCGCCATTTGGTCCAGACGGTTCAGGATCAGCACCTGGGCGCGCGAAAGCAGTGCCGCGTTCAGTTCGAAGCTCGGATTTTCGGTGGTCGCCCCGACGAGGACGACGGTGCCATCCTCGACGAAGGGCAGGAAGCCGTCCTGCTGGGCCCGGTTGAAGCGATGGATCTCGTCCACGAACAAAAGCGTCTGACGGCCCAGCTTCGCGTGCTCTCGGGACTCGGCGAAGACCTTCTTGAGGTCCGCGACGCCCGAGAAGACCGCCGAAATGGCGACGAAACGCATGCCGACCGCATCGGCCAGCAGCCGGGCGATGGTCGTCTTGCCGGTCCCGGGCGGGCCCCACAGGATCATCGACGCGAGCTTCCCAGCCGCCACCATTCGGCCGATCGCGCCCTCGGTTCCGGTCAGATGTTCCTGGCCGACCACCTCTTCAAGCGAGCGCGGGCGAAGCCGGTCGGCCAGCGGCGCCGATTCGGGCGCGGCGGCGGCACCAGCGGGCGGCAGCGGAGGATCGTCGGCAAAAAGGTCAGCCACGATCGCTAGATAGGCGTTTTGGCGAGGCTTGCCAGCACTGGCCGGGAAGCGGGCCTGCAACTTCGGCTACGCTGCCCCTGGATCGCGGCGGATTCGGCTTTTTCCTAGAGCCGAATTCGCGCGATCGTGAGGGTGGAATCGGGTGCGTATTGCGGCCTCGAGAGGGCGGGTCTCGCTTGGGCCAGCGGAGCGGCCTGCGGTGGTAGTCCGGGGCGGCTGCCGACGATCGTGAAGTCGATCGGGTCGTCTTTGTCAGCGACGAGGTTGAAGATGGCCCCGTCGCAGGCGCGGCCGATACAGCGCAGGAAGTAACGAGCCTCGGGGCCGGTCTCCGCGGCGAAATGGCCGCTGAAGGCACCGGACCCTGCCTCCCTGAGCCCCGAGTCGGGCGGCGCGATCAAGGTGACGCTCTGGGCGCCGCCGGAACGCAGCCGGAGCGTCAGGCTTCGCCCTTCGCCTCGCCGCTGCTGGCTCAACAGCTCGACTCGTGGCGCCGGAATCGCCAGGGCCGGTGCAGGCGCAAGCCAGCGCCTGCGGCTCGACCAGGGCACTTCCTCGCGCCGCCAGTCGGCAGCGAAGGGCACCGGTGCGCCGTCATTGTTGACCGCCCAGCGGGCCTGCCCGGGCGGCAACCCGCGGACATATTCGATGGCATATTGTTGCCGGCGATCCTCGGAATAAGCCGGCGTCAGAAGGACCGCGAGCCAGCCCAGGAGGAACAGGTCGCCCGCCGCCGCGTAGGCGAGGATCGGCACGACCCGGCGCGCGAGCGGCACCAGCTCGATCATGAAGGGCAGCAGGATCAGGGACCCGAGCGGCGCGAACATCCAGTGCGGGCCATTGCTCATCAGCTCCTCGAACAGGGCCAGAGCTGGGCCGAAAGTGAGGAAGACCGAAAGGGCCGCGACGATCGCCGTGACCCGCTCGGCCGAGTCATGCCAGCGTCTGGCCATCATCCCCAACGCCATGATCGCGGGCGGGAACAGGAAGAAGATCGCCGCGCCGGGGGCGATCGCGGCCAAAGCGGCGCCGGTCAACAGGAAATAGAGCCAGTATGCGGCGCGAAGTCGGCTGCGATCGGCATGGCGCGCGATCAGCAGCAGGACGATGAGGCAGGCGGCGAGCGCCGAGGCGTGGACGGCGGTGACGGTGACCAGGGGATGGCCCCGCCAGTAATCGCCGACGCGAAACAGGCCGAGAAGGAATTGCCCGAGCCAGGCCAGGCCAGTCGCGCCGATCGTTGCCGCGATCATGGCGAGCAAGGGCTGCCCCAGGGCCCGCCGCCGCCAGGCCAAGAGGAGAAAGCCGAACAGCAAGGCGCCGAGCAGGGCCAGGCCCGGCAGCATCGGCAAGGTGACGAGCCGGCGGCCCAGAAGATCGGCGTAGAGACGCTGCCCCGACGCCGTCGGCGCGGGCGCGCCGGCGAGCGTCTGGGCCAGGGCAAGCGTCTGATCGCCCATGTGCTGGAGGCTTCTCTGGTCGAGCGCAGCGAGATTGTCGCCGGCACTGTGATAGCGGGTCTCGTTGCCGATGATCCCGAAGTTGAGGATCGTCCAGCCGCGGCCGGCGAAGACGGCGACATCGGTCGAGTTCGGGATCAGGCCGTAGAGATCGGTGGTCAGGGAGTTGGCCACCGGCCGGCTGACGGCCGAAGCGAAAGCGGCGACAGCAGGCGCGTTGGGGCGGCTCGTCTCGAACATCACGGCCGGGCCCTCGACGCCGCGCGCTTCGAGGTTGATCAGGCTGTCGACGCGCGCGGCGATCGGATCGCGACCCAGGAAGGCGCGGGCGCCGAGCAGCCCCATCTCCTCGCCTTCGTTGAACAGGAAAGTGACCGGCCGGATGAGCCGCCGTCCACGCAGCAAGGCGGCAGTTTCGAGCAGAGTGGCGACGCCGATACCTGCGTCGCCAGCACCGGGGCCCGCGAACGTGCTGTCATAATGGGCCGAGAGCAGAAGATGCCGCCCCTCAGCGGGGCCGGTCGTGGCCACGAGGTTGCGGACCCTGGCGCAGGCGATGGTCCGGCTTCGGACGAAGCTGTTGCAGACGAAATCGTCGGTCACCCGCGGATTGAGACCGACTGCGCGCATTTCCGCCAGCAAACGGGCGCGGACGAGATCGCTGGCGTCGCTGTCGACCGGATGGGCCCGCTCGTCCCCGAGCACCCGCGCCAGCCGGGCAACGGCGCGGCGCGAATCGAAGGCGCCCGCCGCAGCAACGTCCGGCGGTGCGGGAAGAGTGATCAGAATCCCCTTCGCCGCCATCGCCGCGACCAGCAGAAGCAATGCAATGATCAGGGCGAAGGCGGATCGGAGCGCGCCGGCCGGCCAGGTTTGCGGGGCCGTCACCGGCCGGCGACCCAAAGCCGCAGGGGATGAGGGCGCAAAGCTGCCGATCTTGCTGCCGATGGCTGCATGTTCCCCCCTCTGCCCCGAATAGTCATCGCATTCGCGGCGAAGGGCCGCAAGTTTGTGGCGGAAACCCGGCCCGTCATTGCGGGTGCAGGGCCGAAACCCTAGATGGGCCGCGAAGGAGCTTCTTGAAATGGCTTATCGGGTGGTCGTCGTCGGCGCGACCGGCAATGTCGGGCGCGAAATGCTGAACATTCTCGCGGAGCGTGAATTCCCGGCCGCTGAGGTGGCCGCCGTCGCTACCCAGCAATCGACAGGGCGGATCATCGACTTCGGCGACAGCGGTCGCGAGCTCAAGGTCCGGAACATCGAGCATTTCGACTTCGCCGGCTGGGACATCGCCCTGTTCGCCGCCGGCTCCGCCGCCTCGAAGATCCATGCCCCCCGCGCCGCCGGTGCCGGTTGCACGGTGATCGACAACAGCTCGCTGTTCCGGATGGACCCGGACGTGCCACTGATCGTGCCTGAAGTGAATGGGGCGGCGATCGACGGCTACAAGCGCCGCAACATCATCGCCAATCCCAATTGCTCGACCGCGCAGCTCGTGGTGGCGCTGAAGCCGCTTCACGATGCGGCCACGATCAAGCGGGTGGTGGTCGCCACCTATCAATCGGTGTCGGGCGCCGGCAAGGCCGGGATGGACGAACTGTTCGAGCAGAGCCGCAACATCTTCGTCGGCGACCCGAGCGCGCCGGTGAAGTTTCCAAAGCAGATCGCGTTCAACGTCATCCCGCAGGCCGGCGACTTCCTCGAGGATGGTTCGACGACCGAGGAATGGAAGTTGATGGTGGAGACCAAGAAGATCCTCGATCCCGCGATCAAGGTGTCGGCGACCTGCGTCCGGGTGCCGGTCTTCGTCGGTCACAGCGAGGCGATCAACATCGAGTTCGAGAACGAAATCTCCGCCCAGCAGGCTCAGGCGATCCTGCGCGAGGCGCCCGGCGTCATGCTCGTCGACAAGCGCGAGGACGGGGGCTACGTCACGCCCGTCGAGTGCGTCGGCGAATATGCGACTTATGTCAGCCGGGTGCGCGAGGATTCGACCGTCGAGAACGGGCTCAGCCTGTGGTGCGTCTCCGACAACCTGCGCAAGGGCGCCGCCTTGAACGCCGTCCAGATCGCCGAACTGCTCGGCCGGCGCCACCTCAAGAAAGCGGCGTAAGTCCGTTCGGCGTCAGATGAAGATCAGCGCCAGGACGTAGATGACGCCGCCGACGCCGGCGATCGAGGCGGCCCACAGGACGATGTCGGCCAGGGTTATGCCGTGGAGGGTGAAGCGGAACTGGAGTTCCTCGCCGACCGCCATGAGGAGACCGCCGACCAGGGCATAGGCCATCGCCCCGAGCGGATCGACATGGATCAGGCCCATGTAGAAGGGGATCAGGACCAAAGCCGCGAGTAGCGCGCCGGTTTCGATCCAGACGACCGGGTTTTGAGTTACTGTCGTCGAGCCCATTCTCTCCTGCCCCATTTCAGGAAGATGCATTATCCGACGTCGGCGCAACGCTGGCAAGTCGGCAGGCGGAGGATCAGGACAAGGACGGCGGGATCGGTGAAGCGGGCTCGCTGTCTTCGGCCTCGGGATCGGTCGACGCCTTGCTGGAATCGCTAAGGATGACACCGGCGAGACCCGGATAGACGGTATTCGAAGTCAGCTCGCTGAGTCGCTGCCTGGCTTCTGCCGTCAACTGCTTGCCGCGACGCAGGCCGAGCCGAAGAGTGACACAGGCTTCTTCGGCCACTGGATCCACGTCGTTCAACATCAATTGAGGGCTATTCATGCCCCATCTTAACTTCGATCAATTCTCGGAGTTCCGCCTCCAGCGGCATTCCGTCTTGCGGGCGCCGCGTTCTGCCGCGGCGCCCGTCAAGTTCAATCGTCGTGGGCTCAGCGCCCGCCGTCAGGGTCGCGATCGCCGACGTCGACGTCGAGATTGCCCTTCTCGTTCACACCCACATCGACGTCCGGAAGGTCGATGTCAGGCCCGTCGATGTCGACCTGAAGGCCATCGTCGCCGATCCTCACGCGGGTGCCGTCGGGGTCGACCCGGTAGCGGACATTGTCCTCGACCACGATACGGGAATCGTTCGGGCCGAGCGCGACCCGGGTGCCGTCGGCAGTGACCCGATAGGTGACGCCATTCTCCTCGACGATCCGGGCCCCCTGCCAATTGTCACCATCGCTGGTTGCAGCCCCGGCGCTGTCGGCGGACGTGTCCGTCAGTTCGTTGCCTTCGGCCGCGAGATTGTTGGTTTCGGCGGTGTCTTCGGCGGTGCAGGCGGCGAGACCCAGAGCGGCCGCGGCCACAGCAGTGGTCAGTGCGAGTCTTTTCATGTCAGTCTCCTTGCTTGAAATTGGAGGCGCCAAGGTGGCCGGGGGACGCCTCAGCCCGGCTGGACGTTCACCTTGACGTCGGCGGGGCCGCCGTCGCTGCCATAAAGTTCGCCACGAAAGACATAAGCGAGCAATATCAGCAGCAGGACGAAGGCGATGACGGCGGCCAAGGCAGTAGCGCCCCGACTTGCGCCGTCGGTCGTGACGACAATTTCCTTTTCGCGTTCGGCCATTGCGATTCTCGAAATCGTTGCCGCGCTGAAACGCCGACCCGGAGCCGGGGGTTCCGGCCAGGAGCGGCCGGGCACCGGCCCGCGGTGCGGTTGCCTCACTCTCGATCGGTACACCTGCCACCTGAATCGGCCCGCTTTTCAGCCAAGCGCGCCCTTAAAGTTCGCAAAGTTCACAGCTCCCATTCGTTTTTCTTGCTGTCGGTGTCGGACGGCGGCCCGCATTCGCGATTTTGGCGGGCGCTGATGGAGGGGCGCATGAAGTTGCGCTTATCGCAAAATCCGGGCCTGCGGCGCCGAAAAAATGATGGAAACGCGCGGGGCCTGTCTCGCCCGAGAGCAAACTAGAGATTGGACACCTTCTTTCTTACCCGGCCGACCAGGGTGAACCCCTCGCGGCCGATGAAGATGGTCTGGTGGCGTGAGTTGCTCGAGCAAGGGGTGAGGCGCGCGGGATTGTCACAATATTGCTTGAAGGTGGTCTCCCCCTCGGCATTGCGGACGACGTAATACTTGCCGGCGATGAGATCGAGGTCGCTGGGATCGACGATCACTTGCTCGCCGGCTTGCGCGACCTGGTCCATCGAATCGCCTTCCACCCGGACGACGAAGCTGTCGCGGCTGAGGCTTCGGTCGGGGGCCGGGATCCAGTCGGTGACGCCCTCGAAGCCGTCGCGCCAGGCGCCGGCAGAGACCAGGCCGACGACGGGTAGCATCGGCGGGCGCTCGCTTTCGGGAAGCTCGTCCCTGATGCCGAAATAGCGGCGAAGCCGATTGGCCTCGTCGAGCTTCAATTGCCGTTTGCCCTTGAGCGTCTTGGACAGCTTGTCGGGCGTGATCCCGAGCAGCCGGGCGATCCCGGTCTGGGTTTCCTTCCGATCGGCCATCAGCCGCTTGAGTCGTTCGACGTCCATGATCTCCAGCCGAATGTCCAGGCGTATTATTGCGATTATCGCAAAATTCTGACTTGAAAGCAAGTTGCGATTATCGCACAATCGTGGCCGGCGATTCCGATCTTGTGGAGCAGGAGATGGGTGTGAAGGCGAAGGCGGCGAGAAAGCGGAGCAAACGGATCCGGCCAGCGAAGGAGGAAGCCCTGGTTTCGCCCTTGATCGCCCGCCACGGCGATTATCGACGCGAGCTGATCGTCGATCTCAACGGCGAGTTGGGCGGCAAGCGCCAGTCGATGGTCCGGGTCGTCAGGAACGTCGCAGTGACGACGGTCGATCGCTGGCTGGCTCTGGGCGGCCCCGGCTTCGAGGAGCCGCAGCGCCGGGCGATCGATCATGTCCGCTCATTATGGGCGATCACCGGATCGGGGCCGCGAGTCACCGCGCGTTACGACGGCCTCGGCATCCCGAGCACCTCAGGGGGCGGCGAGCGGGAGAATTATCTCTCCGCGCTCCACGCGCTCCAGGCCTACGAAAAGCATTTTCCGCCATATGTTTGGGAAGCCTTCGAGCAGGTCGTCCGATTCGATCAGCCGGCCGGAGCCGCGGGTTCGCGAATGGCAGCCAATACGGCCCAGCAACAGGCTCATGCCAAGGCCTGCGTCGGCTTCGTCGCCAGCAAGATCGCCGAATGGCGGGGCCACTAAGGCGATCGGATCGAGGTGTTGCGGCGCGAGAGGGCCTCCGCGGTAGATCAACGACGGCTTGACGCCGCGACGGCCGGGGCGCAGCCTCCGCAGATGGACTTATTCCGGCGGGGGAATGAGGTTCGGATGAAAACAAGCCGGGCGGGGATGCCATGATCGGGATCATTTCTTTGCTCATGGCGGCGGCGCTCACTGCAGGGGACAGCCCGCCGGCCGCCGCTGCTTCCTTCCTCGAAGCGGTCGCTTCCGGTGACCTGGCGGCGGCCCGAGCCCTGGTTTCGAACGACGCCATGATCGTCGACGAAAGCCAGGGAAGCCCCTCCTCATCCCTGGAGGCTTTCGCCGAATATGTCCGCGGCTGCGAGCGGCAGGATCTGACCTGGGACGTCGATCAGGATGATCCGGGCCGCGCTGCGAGCGTCGTTACCTGGGTCTGTCCGTCCCGGGCCGCCGTCCAGGCGTTCATCTGGACCGAGCAGTCCAAGGTAGTGGCCATCCAGTTCGGACCGGCGCCGGAGCAATAAGAACCGGAGTTGCGGGGGGGACCGAGACGAGGCCACGAACGTCACCCCCTTCCAATTCCTCAGCAAAGCCTCACCCTTTGCTCATGACCCCAACGTTCGAAGATGCCAGCCTTGCTGCATTCAGACCGGGAGTCGAGCGATGACGGCAGCCGCAATTTCGCCAATGGATCAGGCTGGCAGGCTGAAGCTGCTGGGGCTTGTCGCCGCCCTGATGATCATGCCGGTGATCGTCCTCAGGGCGATCGCGGGTCATGAATGGGACCCGGGTGACGTAGTCTTCCTCGGGATCCTGTTCGCCGGCATCACCATCGCCCTGGAGGTCGCCGCGCGCATTCCGGACCGGCGCGCCTACGGCGCCGGCCTTGGTCTTGCCGTGCTCGCCGGTCTGGCCCAGATCTGGGTCAATCTGGCGGTCGGGATCATCGGCTCCGAGGACAATCCCATCAACCTGATCTACGCAGCGGTGATTGCGGTCGCGGTCATCGCCGCGGTGAGTTTCGGCCTTCGGGCCGAGGGGATGGCCAAAGCCATGGTCGCGGCGGCATTGGCCCAAAGCGCGACCTTCCTCGTCGCGTTTGCCGCCGGATTCGGCTTCACCGGGCCGATCACCATCTTCTTCGTCAGTCTGTGGCTGATTTCCGCGTGGCTGTTTCGCCGGGCGGAGCGGGGGCGGCCGATCTAGCTTCCCTTGAGCCCAGGCCGATCCATCCCTAGTCCATTGGCAGGGAGGGGCCGATGCGTGTGAATGGATGGCTGCTGGCGGGCGGGCTACTGAGCGCGCTGGCCGCCTTGCTGCACATCGCGATCATCTTTGGCGGGCCGGAATATTACCGGTTCTTCGGCGCCGGCGAAGCCATGGCGCGGGCCGCAGAGCGTGGCTCCGCCCGGCCGACATTGATCACCGCGGGGATCGCCGGGATCCTGTTCGTCTGGTCCGCTTATGCCTTCTCGGGCGCCGGGCTGATCCGGCGACTGCCTTGGCTTCGGACCGGCCTGATCACGATCAGCGCAATCTATCTGGCGCGCGGGCTGGTCGCGGTGCCGATCCTTTTCATCCGGCCCGGCCTCGCCGACCTGTTCCTGCTGTGGAGTTCAATGATCGTGATGGGGTTCGGCCTGGTCTACGCGATCGGTACGGGGACCGCCTGGTCGGAAATGTCACCGCGGGTTTCACGCAAATAGTGCGGGTCGTCGAAACGACCCTCGCGATCAGGGCTCGCCGCCGAAGCTTCGCCGGGCGACGATGATCGCGCCGACGATACCAGCGGCGAAGAGAAGGCCTTCGAGGCCGCCGGTGACGATCTGGCTGACCGGACCGAAGCCATTTTCCCCGAACACCGCGCCGATCTGATCGAGACGAAGACGTGAGCCGGGGAACGAACGGGCCAGAAGGTCGAGGCTTCCGCCCATCAGCCGTCCGCCGAGCAGAGGGATGAGGATCCCGGCCACGGCCCCGACCGTGCCGGCGATCATCATGCTTCGGCGAAGCGGCAATGAGCCAGGGTTTCGGCCGGCGAGCCAGGCGCCGAGCCCTACCGCAGCGCCCAGCAGGAAGCCCTCGGCGGCGCCGGTGATGTCGCCGGGCGACCGGCCGAGCAGAAGATGGAAGGCGTCGAGTCCGAGCAATTTGCCGAACGCGCCGACGACGAGGCCGCCGGCCGCGGCGCCGGCGATGGTCCAGGCGCCGAAGCGCGGCTGGGCGAGACAAGCGGCGGCGATTCCGATCCCGACCCCGGCGGCGCCCACGAGTGCGGCGATAACCGTCAGGCAGACCAGCACCAGCAGCACCGAGGCCGAGCCGATGCCTGGCGCCAGTGGCTGAGAGGCGCCGGCAAAGCCATAGAACAGTCCGCCGACGATGCCGGCCAGGCCGCCGCCGACGGTCGCTGCGCCGGCCGTGAGGAGGAAGCTGCGCCAACCCCGCAGCGGCGAGGGTTCGGCAGCGGGCTTCAAGGGCGCCGCGGGCTCAGAAGATGCCGTCGGCGGAGATGGCGTCGCCGTGCGCTCCTCGATGAAGGGCTCGACCGCGGCAATGAAGCGGTAGCCATGTTTGGGCACCGTCTCGATGAATCGCGGCGATCCGGCCTCGTCGCCGAGCTGGCGGCGAAGCGTTCTGATGCACTGGGTGAGCGCCTCGTCCGTGACCGGGACACCGCGCCATACCTCGGCGAGAAAGCGATCCTTCGAGACCAAGCGGCCCGCTTCGCCGACGAGCAATGCCAAAGCGTCCAGGTAACGGGCGTTGAGGTCGACGGCAGCGCCGTCACGCAACAGCCGGCGATCGCCGAGGTCCAGCACAAAATCTGCAAAACGATAGCCGCCGGACATCATTTTCAGCACCGCCCCAGCACTTGCGCTTCCCCGTGACCTCCCCCGCCCGCCAGGCGAGGCGAACCTACTGCATGGCGATTAGTCGGCGGCAAATGAAGCGCAAAATCGCGGCGGAACCCCGACCAGCCGCAAGTGCGCTCCGCTTCAGCGGAGCACCTTCTGGCCGGAACGGAAGGCCGCAGCCGTCCGTTGCCGGGGCGAAGGGAGAGAGCGATGAACGTCGGCGACGAGCATAGCGTTTCATACTGGATGGAGTCGGGACCCGAGATCGCAGCGGGGCCTCTCGAGTCCGACCTGAGCTGCGACGTCGTCGTCATCGGCGCCGGCATTGCCGGACTGTCGAGCGCCTATGAACTGAGCTCCGCCGGGCGTTCGGTCGTCGTCATCGACCGCGGCCGGATCGGGAAGGGGATGACCGCGCGAACGACCGCTCATCTCGCCACGGAGCTTGACGATTTCTATTCCGAACTGATCAAGGTGCGCGGCGAGTACGAAGCCCGGCTTTATTACCGAAGCCAGGTGGCCGCCATCGACCGGATAGAGGCGGTCTGCAGAGCCGAAGGGATCGACTGTGGATTTCGGCGGCTGGACGGCTTCCTCATTCCCACCGAAGAAGGGCCGATCGCCGACCTGCTGGAAGAATATGATTCCTGCAAAGCCATCGGCGTCGACGTCGAATGGGCCGAGCGGGCGCCGATCCCCGGCCTCGACAGCGGCCGCTGCCTTCGCTTCCCGAACCAGGGCCGGTTCCACCCGACACGATATCTCGCCGGACTGGCGGCAGCGATCGAGAAGAAAGGCGGGCGGCTGTTCGCCGACACTGTCTATGTCGGCGACGAGGAAAAAGACGGAGGCGTTGAGATCAGCACGGAAGGCGGCTTCACGATCCGCGCCGGCGCCGCCATTTTCGCCACCAATTCGCCGGTCAACAACAAGGTCCAGATTCATCCGAAGCAGGCGCCCGACCGCACTTATGTCATCGCCGGGCGGGTCGCGAAGGGCTCGGTTCCCGACATACTCCTGTGGGATACGTACGAGGCCTATCATTACGTCCGCATCGAGCCGCTCAGCGACAGCGAGGATCTCCTGATCGTGGGCGGCGAGGACCATCGATCGGGGGAGGCGAACGACATGGCCGAGCGTCTCGCCCGGCTGTCCGACTGGACCCGCCGCCGCTATCCTTCCTACACGCGCGCCGACTACAGCTGGTCCGGCCAGGTGATGGAGCCGATCGACTTCATGCCTTTTTCCGGCCGGAACCCAGGTAGCGATCGGATCTACATCCACACCGGGGATTCCGGCCAGGGCATCACCAACGGCGTCGCTGGAAGCCTGGCGATCTCCGCCCTGATCCTCGGCCGCGACTGCGATTTCGCCGCGGTGCTGGACCCGGACCGGAAATCCGTCACGTCGGGCGCCTCGGTGATGGAGTTCGTCCGCGGTCAGGCCGGGGCGATCAAGAACCTGGCCGAGCATCTCGGCCCCGGGGAGATCGGGTCGGTGGACGAGCTCGAGCCTGGCGAGGGCGGAATCGTCCGCCGCGGCCTGGCCAAGGTCGCCGCCTATCGGAACCCAGAGGGGAAACTGATCGAGCGGTCGGCGAGCTGCACCCACATGGGCTGCGTCGTTCACTGGAACGGCTTCGAGCGCTGCTGGGACTGCCCTTGCCACGGCTCCCAGTTCGCGCCCGACGGCGCGGTCCTCAATGGCCCGGCCGTCAAGCCGCTGGCCGAGGTCGAAGACCCGGCCTAGCCGAGCGTCAGCCGGCGGCCGCTTCGGCGGCTGGCCGGCGTTTCAGCCAGGGCT
>DASTDX010000174.1:0-7641 GCA_035710145.1 Allosphingosinicella sp. | reverse complement strand
TGGCGGCGGCCGCGACCTCATCGAGGACTTCCTCAGCGGAACCGACCGGATCGACGTCAGCGAGTTCGGGCTCCACTGGATCGGCAAGAAGCAGTTCGGTGGCAGCGAAGGCGAATTGCGCTTCACCAGGCTGCGCGATTCCACCCTGGTCGAGGCCGATCTCGACGGCGACCGCGTCGCCGACCTGCAGTTCGACCTGGCCGGGCCGGTGGCCCTCACCTCGGCGGACTTCATCATGTGAACTGGCGCGGCGGCGGGAGACACTTCCCGCCGCCTCCGTCATCGCCGAGGGCCGTTACCTCAGGGCGAAAAAGGCGCGGCCGGCATCACCGGCTCATGAACCGCCTCTCCCCGCTCCAGCTGGTAGACGAGGCGGGACTCGCGATCATATTCCGGCCACGGAAGGCTGCCGTCGGTGGCGAAGTCCACCCACAACCGATGTACCCGATCGGCAAGCGCCTGCGGCGGATCGGTTCCGACCAGGCCGTCGGGCCCGGTGACACTGGCCAGGGTGTCGAAGACGAAGGGCAGCTCCAGTCCCTGGCAGGCGCCGAGCTGGCCGCCGAAGGCTGGCGAGCGCCAGTCGAATTCGTAGAAATGGGTCCGGCCGCGATGCGCCTCGGCAAAGCGCCGCGCGGGCCAGCGGAAGACGAGGTCGTTCATCGCGTCGGCCAAAGCCTCGCCCGGTTTCTTGTGGCCCCGGCCATAAGCCTTGAGAACCGCCCGAGCGCTCGGCTGCGACCGGCTCAGCACATACCAGGCGAGCAATGAGCCCAGCTTCTCCCGCATGGCGGTAGGCACGAGATACAGGTTCATCTCCTCGGCATTGGTGCCGATCAGAAGATCGATCTCGGCCCCGGCGCCCATTCGGACCGCCTCCAGTGGGTTCATCGGCAGGACGTCATTGCCCACCACCGGGACGAAGCGGCTGGTCCCGAAGACCGGCTCCCTGCCCTCATGATCGCGAAGATCGATTCGGCTGCTGGGCAGCGACACGTTTTCGACAGCCCGCGCGCAATCCTCCAGGCCGGCGCTTCGGAAGCCCCGCAGATCCGGCGTGACGCCGAGCCATTTGGCGACCTTGTCCACCAGCCGCTGTGCGACCGGGCCCGATCGGACCATGTTGCCATGGCCGCTCTGGATGATCGCCCGCCGGAACAGCCCCGTGGCCCGGGGCGAGGCCATCAGATCGGCGACCGCGGTGCCGCCGGCCGACCCACCGAACAGGGTGATGTTGCGGGGATCGCCACCAAAGGCGCCCACATTGTCCCTCACCCAGTGGAGCGCGCAGAGGATGTCGCGAAGACCCAGATTATTCGGGGCGAGCGGGACAGGGAGGAAGCCTTCCACGCCAAGGCGATAGTTGATCGCGATGCAGACGATCCCGGAGCGGGCGAAGGCGCTGCCGTCCTGGACCGGCGAATAGTTGCTGCCGACGACGAAGCCGCCGCCGTGGATCCAGACCATGACCGGCCGGAGCGGGCTGGGGCCGCGCACTTCGGGTGCCCAGACATTGAGATTGAGATAGTCGCCGCCGCGGCGCCAGCCATTGCCGATCAGAGGCTTGAAATCGAGCCCCGGAAAGTCGCGGACGAACTGCGGCGCGGTCGGGCCGATCTCGTCGGCCTCGCGGACACCCCTCCAGCGTTCATGCGGCTGCGGCGCGCGAAAGCGGTTCAGGTCGACCGGGGGCGCCGCATAAGGGATATTGAAAAAACGGGAGATTCCGTCGGCGGAGCGGCCACGCACGCGGCCATATTGCGTTTCGACGATCGGACCTTGCACACCTCATATTAAAATGGACAAGGATCGCCGGCGCCAGAGGGAAAATCCGGCTTCAGCGACCCGCGCAGGCTGCACCCACCTAGCTCCTTTCGGACTTCTTGTGGTGCATGAGCATCGCCAGCTCGAGCCGGGTCTGGATCCCGAGCTTCTCGTACATGCGATGGAGATACACCTTCACGCTGCCTTCGGTGACTCCAAGCTCGAGCCCGATCTCACGGTTGCGCATGCCGCCGGCGACCAGATCGGCGACGGTCCGCTCGCGCGGCGTGAGCCGGCCCAGCCCGTCGGCGCCAGCGGGCCGTGGCCGACGCGCATGATCGAGGCCCCGTTTCTGCATCACCTGATCGATCCACTGGCCGCCCGAGCGGACGGCCTCGAGACACTGGATCAGGGAGGTCGCCGCACAATCCTTGGACATCAAACCGTCGACCCCAAGCTCGACCGCTTCGAAGATCGCCTCGTCGGAAATGGTCGCGGTGACCAGGATGACGGGCCGGCGATCGCCTCGACCGCGCAGGATCCTCAGCAGCTCGAGCCCGTTCGGCTCGGGCATGTTGACGTCGAGCACCAGGATTTCCGGATCGAGCGTTTCCAGTGACGCCAATACGCCTTCGCCGCCGTCGGCGGTTCCGACCACCTCGAACGTGCTGTGGCGGAGGACTGCTTCCATCCCGGTCAGAACGAGCGGGTGATCGTCGGCGATCAGGACCCGCCTCAGCGACTGTCGTGGGCTGGAAGCCATATCCTTGTGCGACAGCTTTCCGGCGCCGACTCGAACTCGACTCGGCCGCCGATTCCCTGCGCGCGTTCGCGAATTGACCGCGGACCGGCGTCCCCCGTTTCCGACGGCGTTTCGCTCGCCGTCGGCGCGTATCCCCTGCCATTGTCCGTTATGCACAGTCCGATCCCCTCGTCTTTGTTATCCATCTCGATCTCGATCCGGGTCGCACCCCCGTGCCGAACCGCATTGGCCGCGGCTTCGCGGACCATCTGATGAAGATCATGCTCCATCCACACCGGACCCTCAACGGCCGGCATTTCCTTGACCTCGCAGACGAGGTTCCATCTTCGGCTGACTTCCTCCGAAATGTAAGGCAGCCCGCTGCTGAGATCGACCCTGCGCATCGGCCCGGGCCCGCTGCGAAGGCTTTCGGCGAAGACCCGAACCTGGCGCTGCTCGGCGGTCAGGTCCTCCCGAAGCGTGTCGAGCTCGCCACGAACGTCCTCGCCCTCGTCCAGGCCGGTCTGGATCGCGGCCAGCTTCAATGACGCACCGGTCAGCGACTGGATGACGCCGTCGTGAAGATCGCGCGCCAGGCTCGATTTGGCGCGGCGCACGGCCTCTTCTTCCGAAACGGCCAAAGCCGCCGATTGATCGAGCATGTTCGACAGTTGCGCGCCGAGCCTTTCCGCGATCGCGATATCGTCGATGGACAGGCTCCGCCGGCCGGCCACGAACAAGAGACCGGCACAATCCTCCGCGTCGATCGGGATGACGAGCCCGTCCTCGATCCCGAAGAGCGCCGCGAATTCCGGATCGATCCTCTGAGGAAACTCGACATAGCGGTTGGGATCGTCCTGGCGCCGCCGAAGGCCGATGCCGCGCCGATCGTCGAACAGGAGGACTCGGTGCTCCGCTTCGTCGGAGAGGAGATTGCCGAAGAAATCGGGGGCGAAGCGTTCGCGCCGGACATGATCCTGATCGCGGACCATGACATGGAGCCAGGGTTCTTCGTCGGCCGACCAGGCGAAGACCAAGCGAGGCGCGCTCAGCCGGGCAGAAGCGACCGCGAGCAGATCGGCGATCGGCTGATCGCCAGGCCGGCGGGGCGCTTTTGGATAGGCCGCCGGCGCGGGTTCGGCTTCCGCCTGGTTGATCCCGAACCAGATGAAGAGGCCTGACAGAATGACGAGGTAGAGACAGCGCAGAAGCACCCGGGTGAGCTCGCCCGGCTCGCTTCCGAGCATCATCGCCGCGGACCCGGCCGAGACGAACAGGATCAGGATCGCGAGCGAAGTGAGCGCGGTTTCCCGCCAGCTCCATCGGATCGATGAGGACAGGAGAAGAAAGACGAAGAAGGCATAAAAGGGACTCGTATAACCCTCGGTCAGGAACACGACGACGCCGAAGGCGCCGACATCGATGACGTGCGCCAGATCCGCGAGGCGATAGTCCCAGCGCCAGCTGAACCAGGTCAGGCCGAGCACGAGCGCCGACCACAAGATGTAACCGAAGAGCAGGAGGTAACTGATCGTCTCGGGCCCACGCGGCTGCGACGGATCCAGCCAGATGACCGCCGCGAAGCTCACCGACAGCACCAGCCGGCTGAGAGAAATCACCCGGCCTGAGCGGTGCGCGAAGAGGCCGGTGAGGCTCATCGGAGCGGCTGCCAATCCACCGCCCGATCCGGGGCAAAGTTCACAAAGTTCACGGTCTCTATGCGTTTCCGGTTTCTTTCCCTTTCGGCCGCAGATCCGCCCGCGCCCGGCAAGGTGCTCGGGACATTCGGGACGCTCGCAAGGAAGAAAGAATAAGAGATTTAACCCTCCAAAATGTTCCTGCTATGTTCTAGCATATCCGAGCTCGAAATTCAATCGTGCGCCCATGGAGGCCCGGTGCGAACGACATACTGGCAGGTTGCTGTTCCTCACCTTCCCAACCCCGCAAAAACCGTGTTGTCGGGATAGATCCAGAAGGTCAGCATCGCGCCCGCGGCGATGGCGATCCCGTAAGGAAGGCTCCGGTTCCTGATCCCCTTGTTTTGCCGCCTGAAGAGCGACGTGCCGACGAAAAGAATGGCCATCACTCCGCCGGCGAGCGCCGTGAGCAGCAGGAATGCCGGAAGCCCGCCGAGATCGAAGGCGAAGGCCGCGGCCCCAAGTAACTTGGCATCGCCGCCGCCGAACCAGCCCAGAGCGTACATGCCGATCCCGAGCGCCAGCGCGATGGCGAAGGCGAGGATATGCTCCCACCACTCGGGGTTCCAGTTCAGCAGCAGCGTCCCCAGGCCGACGACCAGAATGAGGACGTTGGTGAGATTGGAGATCTTCAGCCGCATTGCGTCCTCGATCGCCGCGGCCGCGATCAGGATGCCATAGAGAATGAGAGGGACGATACCCATGAAAGCGGTCATTCGGCGTTCGCGCGCGCCAGGTTTTGCTCCGCCGCTTCGAAGCGAGACGGGCTCGCCGAAATCGCCATGGAAAGGAGCCGCCGCGCGGCCTCCCGATCGCCGGCCAGCAAGGCGGCATAACCCTGATTGTTGAGTCGCCGCGACCAGGCGCGAGCGCTCTCGCCGCGGCGGCGGCTTTCGTCGTAGATTCCGTTCAGGGCGCGCGCGAGCTCGAGATTGTTGATCGCCCCCGCCGACTGCGGATCGAGCATGACCGCGCGCTCGAGGATCGGCACCGCCTCGCTGGACCGGCCCTGAAGCAGCAAGGAATAACCGTGATTATTCAACACGGAAGCCTGGTCTGGAGCGAGCTGCAGCGCCCGCGCATAGGCCTCCTCCGCAGCCGGCCACTGACGCTGCCGATCGCGAATGATGCCAAGCGCATTCCAGGCCCGCCAGTCGACACTGCCCAAGGCGGCCGCCTCGGCAAGCAAGGCGGCAGCGCGGTCGAGCGAACCCAGGCGAAGCGCCGCACGGCCCGCGCCGGCAAGCAACTCGGGATCGCTGCTGTCGTGGAGGAGCAAGCCTTCATACCGGGTCATCGCTTCGGCATCCCGGCCGGAACTGAGCATCCACGCGGCCTCGAGCCGGCGAAATCCCGGCTCCATCCCGCAGCCTGCCCGCAGCCGTTGGATCATCCGCCCCGCCTGGACCAGCCGATTGCCAAGCAAAGCGTCCCTCGCCTGAACCACCCGGTCCGACGGACAAGGCGGCGGCGATCGCTGGGCGGGCGCGGCGTTCGCCGCGAGCACGGCCAATGGGAGCAGGAGCGGGTTCACGAGCTCCGTCTTGTTCGGAGCAAGCGATCGTCGAAACGGACGGCGTCGTAGCCGAGGACCAGCCGGATCGGACCGCTACGGGCGCTCATGTTGACCCAGGGCCGGAAAGGCAGTTGCGCCGCCAGCCGGCGCGCTTCCGCCGCCTGTCTCGGGGTGGTCAGGATGTAGGATCGCGCACGCCGGCGCGTGGCATCGCCGGCGCTGACCTGGCCCCATCCGAGCGCGCGCAGGTGAGTCCCCATCCGTCCGGCCTGACCGCGGCGGCCGACGGCGTTCAGAACGCGAAGCTCGACGATGGCGGGACGCCGCGCGGCGGCCGCGATGCTCGGCTGGGTCGCCGGCGCCGCCGCCAGCTCCCAGACGATTTCGCGGCCATTGCTTCGGATCTGGCGGATCGGCAGCGCCGTTCCCTCGCGCGCCCTTGCAGCGGCAAGCTGCTGGGCGCGGCGGGCGGGATCACGCCGGGTGATCAAGGCGACCTCACCGAGCGAGTTTCGTTCGAGCCGCGGCACGCGCTCGGACGCCGGAGGCGGAAGCGTCACCGCGACCGATGCACGGGGCGCCCGTGGCAGCAAGGATGCCGCAGCGCGCGCCCATGAATGCACCGGAACGATCGCCGGGGCAGAAGTTCTCGGCGGCGCCGGGGCGGGCGGCGGAAGCACGATGTCCACGGACGCGCGTTCAGTGGGTGTCGGCACCGGAGCCGGAGCCGGGGCCGGAAGCACGATGTCCACCGACGAACGATTTGTGGGTGCGGCAACGGGGGCCGGTGGCGGCACCACGACGTTCGCCAGTTCACGAGCGGCTTGTGCCGAAGTGGGTGGCGGCGATGCTTCGATTTCGACGGAAGCATTGCTGGTCGCGGCCGGAGTCAGATCCGGAGCTGGCGCGGGCCCCGCGGGCGGCAACAGGATCGTCACGGACCCGTCCGCTACCTCGATGACATCGGGCGCTGACGGCGCATCGGCCTGCGCAACGGCGAGAGGAAGATCGACGAGGGCCGCCTCGCGCTCGAACCCATGGGCGCGAAGCGCAGCAGCGTAATTGAGGCGAAGACCCGGGTCCTCGGGCGCCAGAGCCAGCCCCTCCTCGTAATAACGGCGCGCGAGATCGAAGCGGCCAAGCCGATCATATGCGGCGGCCATGCCGTTATAGGCCTCGATCGAGTCCGGGGCGCGCGCGAGGATCCGGCGGAAATTGCCTGCCGCCAGCGCGTGGTTGCCGGCGCGGAACTGGGCACGGGCCTCGGCGAGCAGGAGATCGACGTCCGTCGTCGCGACGTAATTCTGGCCCACCGGTCGGGGCCTGAACGACGCGCTCGAACAGGCGACCAGAGGGGCCATGGCGGCGGCGATGAGGAGGGCGGACCGCAGTTTCATCTCATTCGGCCATGGCCGGCAGCAATATTCGAACGAGACGGATCGCCGCAGGCAGCATCAAGACCCCGACCATCGCGGGCAGCATGCAGCCTACCAACGGAAGCGAGATCAAAACGGGCAGCCGGTGCGCTTTCTCCTCGGCCCGCATCTGGCGCTTCTCGCGCATTTCGGCAGCATAGATTCGCAACGTCTGGGCGATGCTCGAGCCGAGCTTGCCGGACTGGATGATCAGGGTCGCGAAGGATCGGATCTCGTCGACTCCGGCCCGGTCTGCCATCCTACGCATCGCGTCTTCGCGGCTTCGGCCGGCGCGAAGCTCCATCACCACCGTGCCGATCAGGTCGGCGATGAGCGGATGAGATTTCACCATCTCCCGGCCGACCCGGTCGAACGCCGCTTCGAGCCCCAGCCCGGCCTCGACGCAGACGAGCATCAGGTCGAGCGCATCGGGAAGCCCGTTGAGGACCTCCTGTTGGCGCCGATCGGCCCTGGCCGAGATCCAGACAGTCGGAAGATAGAGACCCA
>DASTDX010000173.1:0-6436 GCA_035710145.1 Allosphingosinicella sp. | reverse complement strand
CAGGCCCAAACGGCGCGCTTCGGCGATCGCGGCCTCGGTGATCGCGGGCGGATCGTTGAAGAACTTCACGCCGTCATGGCCCTGCGCCGCCGCCCAGCGAACCCAGGCCCGGGCCTGCTCCGGGCTGCTGACCGGGCCGTTGCTCCAGCCATCGCCCAAGGCGAGATAGGAAAAGAGGCGGGGGGCGACGATCGTGTTCGCGGCGCTTCGGGCGCGATCGCTCAGCGACATGTTGTCGGGCCCGAAATAGAGCGACACGCCGCGCACCGTCGTCACGCCATGCGCCAACCACAGGCGATAGCCATAGCTGGCGTTGGGGGCCTTGTCGGGATCGCCGTTATGGCCGTGGACGTCGACGAAGCCCGGCAGGACGAACATTCCGGTGCCGTCGATCTCGCGGTCGAAATCGCGCGGCTCCCGGTCGGCCCTGAGCGGCAGGCCCGGGGTGCCGGCACCCCTTATGCTCTCGATCCGGTTGCCGGCGATGACGATGTCGACCGGACCGCGCGGCGGCGCGCCGGTGCCGTCGATCAGGGTCGCGCCCCGAATGACCAGCCGGCGGAACGGACCTTCGCCCTCTCCGGGCTGCCGGTCGGGGACCCGCTCCATCCGTGGGCTTTCCTGCGCCTGAAGCGCCGGCAAGGTCGCCGCCGCCAGCGCCAGCATCGCCGCCGCCGCACCCCACCTGATCGATCGCATTCACCCCACTCCCGGCCCGCCAAAGGTTAAGCGCGTCCTACAGCCGCATTCATGGGCTATTCAATGGCATCTGCTATTCAGGCTTGCGATCACCCCATGAACAGCCGAGTTTTAGTCCCATGCGTTTCCTTGTCCTGCTCACTGCCGCCGCGAGCCTGTTCGCGACCGCCGTACCGGCCGAGGCGCTGGGGCTGCAGCGCACGCGCGAGCAGGACGCGGCCTATCAGGCCAACCAGCAGGGACGGAGCCTCAGCCTGCCGGAAATCCGGGCCCGGGTCCGAATTCCGGGAGCAGAGTTCATCGGCGCCGAGATGCTCGGCCCGAACCGCTACCGCCTGAAGTTCATGCAGGGTCCACGGGTGATCTGGGTCGACGTCGAGGCCCGCACCGGCCGGGTCATCGGTCGCCAATAGGGCCCGCGGGGCCGCTTTCCCTTGCCGTCGCGCTAGCGTAACGAAACGTTTGTCCCCATATGCGGGCCGGAACAATTTGCCGGGCGCGCCGATTGGAACGTGTCCGTTGCGGAGGCGAAGGGAAAGACAATGCGGGTTCTGATCGTCGAGGACGAGCCGAATCTCGGCCGGCAGCTGCGGGCCACTCTCGAAGGCGCCGGCTATGCCGTCGATCTCGCCACCGATGGCGAGGACGGCCATTATCTGGGCTCGACCGAGACCTACGACGCCATCATCCTCGATCTCGGTCTGCCGGAAGTCGACGGCCTCACCGTCCTCGACCGCTGGCGCAAGGAAGGCATCAAGGTGCCGGTCCTGGTGCTCACCGCCCGCGACAGCTGGTCGGACAAGGTCGCCGGCCTCGATGCCGGCGCCGACGATTATCTCGCCAAGCCATTCCAGACCGAGGAGCTGATCGCCCGCCTCCGCGCCCTGATTCGTCGGGCGTCGGGCAATGCCAGCTCCGAGCTCACCGCCGGCGACGTCCGCCTCGACACGCGCTCGGGCAAGGTCACCCTGAACGGGGAGCCGGTGAAGCTGACCGCGCAGGAATATAAATTGCTGTCTTACCTGATGCACCACAAGGGCAAGGTCGTCTCCCGAACCGAGCTGATCGAGCATATCTACGACCAGGATTTCGACCGCGATTCGAACACGATCGAGGTGTTCGTCACGCGGATCCGCAAGAAGCTCGGGCCGGACGTGATCACCACCATCCGCGGCCTCGGTTACTCGCTCGAGGAGCCGAGGGCATAAGAAAGTGCCCGCCTGGTTCATCGCCAGCTAAGCGGGCCTGCCTTCACGCTCGCTTGGTGAGACACCAGGGATGAAGCTTCCGAAACTCAGCCGAAAGTCGACCAGCCGCCGGTCCGGTTCGCTCACTCAGCGGATGATCGTCATCGCGGGCATCTGGATCGCCCTTCTGCTCGGCCTTGGCGCGTTCACCCTCGACCGGGTCCTGACCTCCGCCATCACCGACAATTTCGACGCCCAGCTCGATTACGTCCTGACCGCTTTGGTCGCCTCGTCCGAGATCGGCCCGGAAGGCGAGATCCTGCTCAACCGACCGCCGGCGGACCAGCGCTTCCTGGAGCCTTATTCGGGCCTCTACTTCCAGATTTCCGGCGAGGGCTTCGACCCGTTCGCCTCGCGCTCTTTGTGGGACCGCCAGCTCACCGTCAGCAGTCCGCACAACGACAGCGAGGTCCATTATTACGACAGCATCGAATTCCCGTCCGAGGTGCTGAGGGTCGCCGAGCGCGACGTCCGGCTGCCGGGATCGCCGGTCCGGTGGCGGTTCCAGGTCGCCCAGAGCCGCGACATACTGGACGAACAGATCAGCGTTCTTCGAAAGACGATGGTCCGATCCTTCGGCGTATTGGGGCTGGGCCTGATCGCCCTCGCCGCGCTCCAGGCGATCTATGGCCTGTGGCCGCTTCGCCGCGTGCGCCGAGCGCTCGCCGCGATCCGGTCCGGCGAGAAGGCCCGGATCGAGGAAAGGTTTCCGCGCGAGATCGAGCCGCTGACCGAGGAGTTGAACGCCCTGCTCGAGCATAACGAGGTTCAGGCGGAAGAAGCGCGGCGCCACGCCGGCAACCTCGCCCACGCCCTCAAGACTCCGCTCACGGTCATCACCAATGCCGCGACCGCGCGAAGCCCGGACCTGGCGGAGACGGTCTGCCGCGAGGCGACGACGATGCGCCGGCAGGTGGACCATCATCTCGCCCGCGCCCGGGCCATCGGCCGCCGATCGAGCGCCCATGCCCGATCCGAAGTCTGGCCCGCGCTGGAATCGGTGGAGCGCGCCGTCAGCCGCCTCTACGAGAACGTCACCATCGACGTCGCCGGCGACCGCCAGGCCTCGGTCCGCGTCGAACGCCAGGACCTGGACGAAATGCTCGGCAACCTGATCGAGAATGCCGCGAAATATGGCGGCGGCCGGGTCTTCGTGACGGTCAAGACGACCCCCGAATGCGTCGAGATCGAGGTCGAGGACGACGGCACCGGCATTCCCGAGGAAGAAAGGACGACGATCTTCGATCGCGGCGCCCGGCTCGATACCGGCAAGCCCGGCACCGGCCTTGGGCTCGCCATCGTCCGCGACGTCGCCCAGATCTACAGCGGCTCGATCAGGCTGGAGGAGAGCGAGGACCTGGGCGGCCTGCTGGCGCGGCTGAAGCTGCCGCTCGCCCCGACCGCCTCTCCTGCCGCCCCCTGACGGCTTGCCTTTGGCCCGTCCTTCGCGCACACGCCCGCGAAGATGACCGCCACCGTCCACCCGATCGGGGCTTCCCGAACGCCCTCGCTCGATCCGATGCTTCAGCTCGTCGCCGCCGATCTCAACCAGGTCAACGCGGTCATCCTGGCCCGGATGCAGAGCGAGGTCGCGCTGATTCCCGAGCTGGCCGGCCACCTCATCGCCGGTGGCGGCAAGAGGATGCGGCCGATGCTGACTTTGGCTTCGGCGCGATTGCTGGATTACCAGGGCACCCGGCAGCACAAGCTCGCCGCCGCGGTCGAGTTCATCCACACGGCCACCCTGCTCCACGACGATGTCGTCGACGGCTCCGGCCTTCGCCGCGGCCGGCGCACCGCGAACATCATCTGGGGCAATCCGGCCAGCGTCCTCGTCGGCGACTTCCTGTTCGCCCGAGCCTTCGAACTGATGGTCGAGGACGGAAGCCTGAAGGTGCTCGGCATCCTGTCGCGGGCGTCGAGCACGATCGCCGAAGGCGAGGTCAACCAGCTCACCGCCCAGCGCCGGGTCGAGACCAACGAGGACCAGTATCTCGACATCATCACCGCCAAGACCGCGGCCCTGTTCGCCGCCGCCTGCCGGGTTTCCGCGGTGGTTGCCGAGCGCGAGGAAGCCGTCGAGCAGGCGCTGGACGCCTACGGCCGCAACCTCGGGATCGCCTTTCAGCTGGTCGACGACGCGATCGATTACGCATCGGATTCCGCGACCATGGGCAAGGGCGTCGGCGACGATTTCCGTGACGGCAAGGTCACCCTTCCGGTCATACTGGCTTATTCGCGCGGCAGCGCCGCCGAGCGGGAGTTCTGGAAGGAAGCGATCGAGGGGCGGCGGACGAGCGAGGAGGACCTGGCCTTCGCCAGCGGCCTCCTGCGAAGCTCGGGCGCGCTGGACGACACGCTCGAACGCGCCCGCCATTACGGGCAGCGCGCGATCGACGCGCTGGGCCCCTTCGCGCCGAGCCGAGCGAAGGCCGCCCTGGTCGAGGCCGTCGAATTCGCGATCCGCCGCGTCTATTGATGGGTGACCGCGAACCGCGCGAACCCCGCGACGGCCTGGATCCGGTGGGGCCCTTCCACCCCTATCTCGTCTACGCCTTCATCCTGCTGCTCGACCTGATCGGCGCGGCCCTTATCGTCATGGCCGTGGTCTGGGCGAGCGACCAGGCGGAAGACCTCCTCTGGCCCGGCGGCGAGGAATGGGTGGACTTCTAGACCTGCCGATCCACCGGGTGCTGCCGGACCTATTGGAGGCGCTGCGCGAGACCCCCAACGCGGTCCTGGTCGCACCGCCCGGCGCCGGCAAGACGACGATCGTCGCGCCTTCCCTGCTCGGCGAGCCCTGGTGCAGCGGGGAGATCCTCCTGCTCTCCCCGCGGCGGCTGGCGGCGCGGGCGGCGGCGGAGCGAATAGCGGAGCTTGCCGGAGAGAAAGTCGGCGACACGATCGGCTACGCGACGCGGCTCGATTCGCGCCGTTCCGCACGCACCCGGCTCACCGTCCTCACCGAAGGCATCTTCCTCAGCCGGATCCAGGCCGACCCGGAGCTGGCGGGAATCTCGGCCGTCTTGTTCGACGAAGTCCACGAACGGAGCCTCGACAGCGATTTCGGCCTCGCGCTCGCGCTCGACGCCCAGGCCGCGTTCCGCCCCGACCTCCGGCTGATCGCCATGTCGGCGACCCTCGATGGCGGCCGCTTCGCCGCGTTGATGGGCGGAGCGCCTTTGATCGAGAGCGAGGGCCGAAGCCACGAGATCAGGCTCATTCACCTGGGCCGCGATCCCGGCCGACCGATCGAGGAACAGATGGCCGCCGCGATCCGGCGGGCGCTCGCCGAGGCGGAAGGCGGGCTGCTCGCCTTCCTTCCCGGAGTCGCCGAGATCGAGCGAACCGCCGCCCGCCTGGACCCGTTGCCCGCGGACGTTGATCTGCACCGTCTCCACGGCAGCCTCGACCCCGCCGAGCAAAGGGCGGCGATCAGGGCTTCGCCGCCCGGACGCCGCAAGCTGGTTCTCGCGACCTCGATCGCCGAGACCAGCCTGACCCTGGATGGAGTCCGGATCGTCGTCGATTCCGGGCTCGCGCGGCGGCCCCGTTACGACCGCGCCGCCGGCCTCACCCGTCTGGTCACCGAGCGGGCGAGCCAGGCCGCCATCACCCAGCGCGCCGGCCGGGCCGGACGCCAGGCGTCCGGGACGGTCTACCGCCTCTGGGAGGAAGCGGGGGTCTCGAGCCTTCCCCGCTTCGATCCGCCTGAAATCGCCGAGGCCGATCTGTCGTCCCTTCTGCTCGACTGCCTCATCTGGGGGGTCACCGATCCCCGGGCGCTGAAATGGCTCGACCCGCCCACTGCCGCCGCCATCGACGAAGGGCGATCGCGACTGCTCGCGCTCGAGGCGATCGGCGAAGACGGGCGGCCGACCGCTCATGGCCGGGCGATCGCCAGCCTGCCGCTGCCGCCGCGCCTGGCGCACATGCTGATCGAGGCGGACGCCCGCGGCTGGGGATCGACCGCGGCCGAATGCGCCGTGCTCCTGTCCGAGCGCGGCCTCGGCGGGCCCGACGCGGACCTCGAGACGAGGCTGCGGCGGTGGCGGAGCGACCGCGGCCGCCGCGCCGAGGCGGCGCGCGGGCTGGCCCGCCGCTGGCTCGGACTGCTGCCGAAGGCCAAAAAAGGCGAAGGCCCGATCGGCGCCTGCGTCGCCTTGGCCTTTCCCGACCGGGTCGCGCGCCGGCGCGGGTCCGACGGGGCCGACTGGCTCAGCGTCGGCGGCCGCGGCTTCCGGCTCGATCCCGCTTCCCCGCTGGCGCGCGAGGACTGGCTTGCGGTCGCCGAGGTCGGCGGAGTCGCTGCCGGCGCCCGGATCCTTTCCGCGGCGCCGATCGGCCAGGCGGAGGTCGAGGCTCTGTTCGCCGACCGGATCGTCGACGGCACCGACCTCTCCTTCGATCCTGCCACCGGGACGGTCCGCGCCCGGCGCGGCCGTCGGTTGGGCGCCGTCCTGATCTCCGGTGGCCAGGACAGCCGACCC
>DASTDX010000172.1:0-4038 GCA_035710145.1 Allosphingosinicella sp. | reverse complement strand
ACGGCGAGACGGTCATTTTCGAACCAGGGACACAGGTCGCGAGAGATGTAGCGTTTGTAGCGCGCCAGGGGCCGGGCGAAGCGGCGGAAGACGTCATAGAGGGGGACGTCGTGATTGCCCGGCACGGTGATGATGTTGAAGCCGTCCGAGCGCAGCCGGTTGAGCCAGGCCGAAGCGAGTCGGAACTGGGCGATTCTGGCCCGCTGGGTGAAATCGCCGCTGATCACGAGCAGGTCCGGACGGTGCTCGAGCAGCCAGGCTTCGGCGGCATCGGCGACCTTGGGTTCGTGAGCGCCGAAATGAACGTCGGAAAGGTGGGCAATCGTGGCCATGGTAGGTGAACGAGCCGGACGCCGCGGGGTTCAGACCCAGCAGCGCTCGAAACGATCGCCGAGACCGGTGAGCAGCTCGTAAGCGGAAAGACCGGACTGGGCCGACGCCGCGGCCAGGTCATAGTCCATCTCGACCCAGTCGCCCTCCTGCAAATGCGGCGCATCGTCGACGCAGATCGCAGTCAGGTCCATCGAGACCCGGCCCAAAACGGGTGCGAAACCTTCGCCCAGCCGTGCTCTCCCAGTGCCCGAAAAGCTCCGGAGATAGCCGTCGGCATAACCGAGATTGAGGATCGCCAGTTCGTGCGGCGCCTCCGCCCTGAAAAAATGGTTGTAGCCGACCCCCTCGCCGCGATCGACGCGGCGGCGCTGGATGATCTGCGTCTCGATCCGGACGACCTGGCGGACGTGCCCTTCCGCTTCGGGCCTCGGAATGCCCCCATAAAGGGCAAGGCCCGGGCGGGTGAGATCGAAGGCGTAAGCGGGGCCGAGACATATGCCGGCACTATTGGCCAGGCTCAGGCGCCGGGATTGCACCGCCGCCGCCGCGGCGATGAAATCCTGCCGCTGCTTCTCGTTGACGGGTGAATCCTCGTCGGCGCAGGCGAGATGACTCATCAAGGTTTCGACCCTGACGGACTGAAGCAGGCCTGCGCCCGCCACCGCAGCCGCCAGGCCGAGGCGATTGATGCCGGTGTCGATCATAACGTCGCAGGGACGATCGCTCTCCTTCCAGCGCAGGACCTGCTGCGCGCTGTTCAGGACCGGGCGAGCGGGTGAGGACAAGGCCGTGGGCAGATCCGCCTCGCCGACGCCATGGAGGACGGACAGGTTGAGGCCTTCACTCCACGGCATCAGGGCTTCGGCCTCTGCCCAGGTCGCGACGAAGAAGTCGCGGCAGCCGGCCTCCGCGAGACGCCTGACCACGTCGCGGGCGCCGAGGCCGTAGCCATCGGCCTTGATCGCTGCTCCGCAGGCGGCGCCGCCGCCACGGTCCGCGAGCCAGCGCCAGTTGGCGACCAGCGCGTCGCCGTCGAGCTTCAGCCGGAGTGGAACGTGGACCATCCGCGGGCCGTAGCAATTCCTTCCCGTCGTGGGGAAGGCCTAGGCTGGGCTCTTGTCGGCCGAATCGTTCGGTAGCCAAAGGAGCGTGATGATCAGCGCCATCGCCACCACCGCCCAGGTATACCAGAGGCCCGAATAGGGATCGCCGGTCGAAGCGGCGATGTAGCTTGCGATGAACGGCTGAAATCCACCGAAATAACCGGTGCCGAAATGGTAAGGGATCGACATCGAACTGTAGCGGATCTGCGGCGGGAACATCTCCGCGAGCAAAGCGGCGACCGGGCCGTAGGTCATCCCCGACAACGCCGTGATCGCAAGCAGAGCCAGCAGGATCACGGCGATGCCCGCCGGAGAGGGCACGACCGAGTCGAACCTGTACCCCCTTTGCTCGAGCAAGACCTTGATCTCGTCCGCACTGGCGACCGGATGGATCTGGTCACCAAGCCCGACGTCGACGGACGTCCCCGTCGCCGCGGCCGAACCGACGATCGGCTCGCCATAGCCATATTGGACGCCAAGCCGTCCGAGCTCACCGACGATCTGTCCGCAAAGATCCGCCTGGCGCGCCGCGAAGGCGTCGAAATCGCAGTTGGAACGATGGATCGTCACCGGCGCCTGCGCCTGGACCGCCGCGCGGCCGGGATTGGCGGCGCTCCCCATCGCCCAGTAGATCGGGAAAAGCAGCAGCAGAGTCAGCGCATAACCGATCACGATCGGTCGCTTCCGCCCCACCTTATCCGACAGCCAGCCGAACAGGATGTACCAGCCGCATCCCAACAGGGCGCCGACCGCGACGATGATCTGGGCCGTCGTCGCATCGACCCGCATCGTGTTCTGGAGCAGTGACAAGGTGGAGAACATGGCCGTGTACCAGATGACGGTCAGGCCGGCGGCGATCCCGAACAAGGCGACGAACAGGCGCTTGGGATTACCCGGATAGGTGAAGCTCGCCTTGAACGGGTTGGCCGCGCATCCGCCTTCTTCCTTCAGCGCCTTGAAAACGGGGCTTTCGGAAAGCTTGAGGCGCATCCACAGCGACACCGCCAACAGGAGGATCGAGAAGAGGAACGGGAAGCGCCAACCCCAATTGTCCCAGGCCTCCGGGGTGATCGACCATTTGGTGCCGAGCACCACCGCGAGGCTGAGGACGAAGCCCCCGACGACCGAGGCCTGGATGAAGCTGGTATAGAAACCCGATTTGCCCGGCGGCGAGTGCTCGGCGACGTAGATGGCGGCGCCGCCATATTCGCCGCCCAACGCCAGGCCCTGGCAGATCCTCAACAGGATGATGAGGATGGGCGCGGCGATTCCGATCGCGGCGGCCGAAGGCACCAGCCCGACTCCGGCCGTCGCCACGCCCATCAATGTGATGGTGACGAGGAACGTCGTCTTTCGTCCCAGCCGGTCGCCCATGTAGCCGAACAGGATCGCGCCCAGGGGCCGGAAGCCGAAGCCGACCGCGAAGCCGGCCCAGGCGAGCAGGGTCTGGAGGGTCTCGTTGCCGGACGGGAAGAAGGTCCGGCCGATGATGCCGGAAGCCGCCAGGGTCCCGTAGATGAAGAAATCATACCATTCGAAGACGGTGCCGGCCGAGGATGCACCGATGACCAGGCGCGTCCGACGCAATTCCTCGGCCCGGTCGCCGACGACCGGCGGCCCCTGATCCAGTTCCGCAACGGCTTCGGCCATCACAGCGCCCTCCCCTGCCCGAACCTTCTGTGTAGGCGGCGCGAACGGCGACAGGCAAGCGGCTCCGGCGCGGCTTGCCACAGTCGCTGCCTTCTTCCATCGAACAAGGGTGGAGCAATGTTTTCCCCCGGTCGCCGGCCCAGAGACGCGACTCCTCGTCCTCGGCAGCCTGCCCGGGGCCATCTCGCTCGCCCGGCAGCGTTATTATGCCAATCCCCGCAATCAGTTCTGGCGGCTGATGGGCGCCGTCATCGACCGCGATCTCGCCGAACTCGAATATCCGGACCGGCTTGCCGCCTTGATCGAGGCCAGGGTCGGCCTCTGGGATACCGTCGCCGCCGCCACGCGTCCCGGCAGCCTCGACGCGGATATCAGGCTTCATCGGGCCAGCGACATCGAGTCGCTCGCGCATCGCCTGCCGGAGCTTCGCGCGATCGCCTTCAACGGCGGCACGTCGGGGCGGATCGGCCGCCGGCAGCTCGGCCCCGATTCGGGCTTCGTCTTGCTCGATCTTCCGTCGAGCAGCCCGGCTTACACCCTGGCCTTCGATTCGAAGCTCGAGGCTTGGCTCAGGCTTCGCAATTTCCTTTAGCCGTAACCTGCCTGACCGGATCAGGCTCGAGCGCCGGGCCGGCGGGCGAGCAGGAACAGGACCGAGGGCCACAGGATGGTGTTGATCAGGTCCATCCCCGACGAAGTGTAATCCCACAGGATGCCGTAATTATAGTCGATCGCTTCGTTGAGCACGGCCAGTGCGACGACGACCGCCAACGGGATCCACGAGCGCATGCGCTGCCTCAGCAGGAGGGCCGTGAGAACGAAGATGGCGAGCCCGACGTGGACGTGAATGAGGCTTTCGGAAGCGCCCAGTTTTTCGCCCAGGGCGGCCTTCCACGCCAGATATTCCTGGATCATGAACCCTCTTTGTCGATTTGGGAGTGGCAGAAAGCGA
>DASTDX010000171.1:0-4379 GCA_035710145.1 Allosphingosinicella sp. | reverse complement strand
CGAGGCCAGCACGTCGCGAGGTCTCAGCGTCGTCACCGTCGGATGCTGCAGCTCGGGAATTGCCTCCATTGCGTGCGGCAGCTGGTAGAACGGAATGAGCGAATTCAGATGGTGAACGTGGTGAAAACCGATGTTTCCTGTGAACCACCGCAGAACCGCACCGAGGCGTAGATAACTCGACGAGACCAGCGCCGCCCGGTAATGCGTCCATTCCGCCTCGGGAAGGATGTCCATTCCCGGAAAGCTGTGCTGCACATAGAAGAGGTAGCCGCCCAACGCACCGGCGATCGCCATCGGCAGCAGCAGCGCGAAAAACGCGGTGTCCACTCCGGCGAAGACCCACAGCAGCGCGACAGCAGCCGCGTGCGCCAGGAATGAGAGCGCCGAGTCCCAGTACCGCGAGGGACGCCGGACCAGCGGCGCCAGGCACACGCTGCCGAGAAAGATCGTGAAGTATGCAAAGACGATCGTCAGGGGGTGGCGGACCACGCGATAGCGAAGCCGCTGCATGGTGGAAGCGGCCTGCCACATGTGTATGGTCATCAGTGGAAACGAGCCGACATTCGAACCGATGATTTTGCCGACGTTGGCGTGGTGGAAGTTGTGGCTGTCGCGCCACGATCGTGGCGGTGTCAGATTGAGCGCCGCGTAGGCGTAAAAGACCGCGCGAGCGAACGGTGAGCCTGGGAGAATCGCACCGTGCATGAAGTCGTGGTAGAGGATGAACGCGCGGACGAGGACCAGCGCGCCGAGGAGCGATCCGGCGAGCCGCAGCGGCCACCACGGGGCGATTGCGGCTCCCGTCAGGACGACCGCCAGCAGTCCGAAGGTCGAGCCGATGTACCACCAGCTGCGGACGGCTGAATCGCGTGCGAAGGAGCGCGTCGCCGCATGCAGTTCGCGATCGACTCGCTCGGGTACCTCATCAGGGATTGGTCGATTGGATGGCAGAGACATGGCCGTTCCCGCTCTGTACGTTATGAACGGCTGTGAACCGTATCTGTGACGGACGTGCCGCTCAACTGTGTTGCTCCTCCGGCACCAGCTGACAATTTCACTCCTGGAACCGAATCTTCAGCATCGGATCCTCCGAGGATGCCGACTGCATTTCGGGGCTGGCGTGGGTGGCAGCGCGGTTCGCGTCGAGCTCGTCGACGATTCTCTGAAGCCGCGCGTTCTCGAGCTCGGCGGTTGCAATGCGCCGATCGCGTTCTTCGAGCTCACGTGCGAGAACCGCGATCCTTCGTTCCAGATCCTCCTCGGCGACCGTTTGCAGCAGGCCTCGCTGGAGCAGAAGCGCGAACTCGCCTGCGGGAACCGGCTTGCCGAAGTAGAAGCCCTGGCCCTCGTCACACTGGTGAGTCTGGAGGAACGCCAGATCTTCCAGGGTCTCCACGCCCTCGGCAATGACCCTCAGCTTGAGGCTTCGAGCCATGCTGATCACGGCGCTTACGATCGAGGCATTGTCCGGGGCTCCGCTGATGTGACTGACGAAGGACTGATCGATCTTGAGCGCGTCGACCGGGAACTTTCGGAGATAGCTCAAGCTCGAGTAACCCGTGCCGAAATCATCAACCGCTACCTGCACACCCTTCTCCCGGAGGGAGAGGAGGATCGAGGCGGCGGACTCGGAACGCTCCATGAGGACACTTTCCGTCATCTCCAGCTCGAGGAGTGCCGGATCGATTCCGGTTTCGTCGAGGATGGCGAACAGGCTTGTCAGAAAGTTCTCCTGCTGCAACTCCAGAGAGGAGACGTTGATGGCGACGGTGGTCATCGGCAGTCCGGCGTCCGCCCAGGCCCGGGCCTGATTGCATGCTTCCCGGAGAACCCAGTTGCCGATCGGCACAATGAGTCCGCATTCTTCGGCGATGGGAATGAAGAGCTTCGGAGTGATGGACCCGAGTGTGGGATGCGTCCAGCGGATCAGCGCCTCGGCGCCGATGATTCCCCCCGTCCGAAGATTGACCTTGGTCTGGTAGTGCAGCACGAATTCGTGGCGCGCAAGAGCACTTCGCAGGCTTTCCTCGATGGTCTGGCGCTCTACGGCCCGGGCATTCATCTCCGCCTCGAAGAACTGACAGGTATGCCGCCCCTTCTCCTTCGCCTGGTACATCGCCGTGTCCGCATTCCGGATGAGAGTTTCCGCATCGAGGCCATCGTCGGGGTAGACACTGACGCCGATACTGGTGGTGATGTGAAGATCGCGGCCCTGAATGGAATGCACTCCGGCCACCGCATTCAGGATTCGTTTCGCCGTCAGGGCAATGTCTTCCCAATGGTGCAACTCCGCCAGAAGGACAACGAACTCATCGCCTCCCTGGCGACTGACGGTATCGGAAGCGCGGATGCAATTGACCAGGCGTCTGGCGATGGATTGGAGCAGCTTGTCGCCCATGGGATGGCCGAGCGAGTCGTTGATGTGCTTGAAACCGTCGAGATCCAGGAACAGCAATGCCACCTGTTTCCTGTGACGTTGAGCCATGGCGATGGCCTGTTGGATGCGATCGTTCAGGAGCAGGCGGTTTGGCAGGCCGGTCAGGAAGTCGTGTTGCGCCGAGTAGGTCAGTTCCCGGGACATCGCACGCACGGCGCTGACGTCGTGGAACACGATGACCGCTCCGGCCGCCTGCTCGCCACGGTAATAAATCGACGAGCCGCTGTCTTCGATCGGAATTTCCACTCCGTCGTGACGGATCAGGACGCAGTTCTCCGGCAGGTACACCGATCGATCTGCAATCGGATTGGTGATGGGCTCGCGGTTGCTGGCGTCGACGATGCGGAGCGTCTCGGCCATAGGTCGGCCTTGCGCTTCGTCCCTTGACCAGCCGGACATGGTCTCCGCCGCAAGATTGAGGAAGGTGATGCGCCCGGTCGTGTCCGTGCATACGACGGCCTCTTCGATGCAATTGAGCATGACCTGGGCAAGCTCCTTTTCCTGAAGCAGTGCCTCCTGAATCGTTTTGCGTTCGACTGCACAGTTCAACGCACGAACGACTCCCCGCGGCTCGATCTCTCCTTTGATCAGATAGTCCTGCGCCCCTTCCTGCAGGGCCTTCACTGCCAGCGAGTCATCGTCGCGACCCGCGAAGACCACCAGTGGCGTGCGCGGTGCGGCGGCGCGGGCCCGGCGTACGGCTTCCAGGCCATCGGCATCCGCCAACTCCAGACCGAGAAGGATCACGTCGACAGAGTGCTCCGACAGATATTGTTCGGCCGCACTCATCTGCTCGAGGTGCTTGAACTCCTGGATGGGCGAGCGCGCTTCGTGGAACATCGAGCGAAGCACCGCGGCAGCGCCGGGATCATCTTCGACCAGAAGAAGCCTGGTGATCGACTGTACTTGCATTGCTCTAGTCGGTCGCGTCGACGCGGGTGAACTCTGACCACGCGTGCGCCTGTCGCGCCCGGCTGGAAAGGTTCATGGAAGGAGCGCGCCAATGCGAAGTCGACTGCGATCGTCCTGATCACGTGTGCAGTTCAGTACAGTCAGGATCGATTCCCGGCGCTACGATACCCAGGGCGCGGTTCGTTACGTCTGCTTCCGGTCTGGCGACAAAATGCTCGTCACGCGCAGAGGAGCAGCGGGAGAATCTGAAGCGAAACGCCCGCCTTCCGGCTTCGAGTTTCCGCGTCGGGTGGAGTTTGCAGAGGGGTCAGGCCGCGAGAATCGCCGGCCTGACCCCGGAGGAATCTACATCTGGATCTGGAAGCGGACGCCGAAGGTGCGCGGCATGCTGAAGCTGCCCTTGGCAACCCCCTCGGCCGCCCCTCCCCAATACTGGACGATCTTGTCGGTCAGGTTGTACCCGTACGCTTCGACGAACCAGTTGTTGCGGTAATACCGGAGTGTGCTGTCGATGGAGAAGAACGCGTCGCGACGGTCGTCCGTGAAGCGAATGTCCTCGTCGCGGATGGCGAAGTTCATGTCGTCGGTATGCTTATCGACGTTCCAGATCGTCAGATACGACGAATCCTCCCAGTGGAAGTTGACCCAGGGGACGATGGCCCCGCGCTTGCCGAGATCGAACGCATGTTCATAGTTGAGATTCAACTTGAACGGCGGTGAGACCGCGAGCTCGTTCCCCTTGAGATTGACGCGGAGCAGTTCGTTGGTCGGATCAACAGACTGCTCGTAGTTAATGCCGAAAAGCGAGACGGCATCGTAGTTCCACTTGGTGATCCAGTCTTCGGTGATCTCGGTGTTGAGCCAGCTGCCGTAGCCGCCGACCCTTCCGCCCGCGTAAGGCGTCCAGTCCCACTCGAGCTCGAATCCCTGGATCCGCGCTCCCGGAACGTTCTGGGTGTAGTAGGCGATGATCGGAGCCGTCACCCAGCCGAAAGTCGGCTTGCCGTCGGGACCGAGGATCGGCTGCCCG
>DASTDX010000170.1:0-3967 GCA_035710145.1 Allosphingosinicella sp. | reverse complement strand
GTCGGTTGGTTTGTCGTATGGCTTGTGCCTCATGGCCACGAAAGCGCACTGGCTATTAAGAGGTTCCTCGCGGCGACGCGCGTTCTCAGCTTATGTCCGCTTTCCATCCATTGCGGACATGGCCGGTGAGGTTCATTTTCTATCCAAAACTTGCGGCAAGTGACCCAGTGATGTAGTATGGTACTACACCTGGGAGGGAATGATGAACTTCGCGGGGCTTATCGCATTTTGCTTCTTCGTGCCGGCTGCTGCGGCGGCGGAAGTCCAGGTGCGCCTTTACCCCCAGCAGCCGCTGATCGAGCGGACTCGGCTCGGGCAGGCCGTAAATTTCGATGTGGAGCTGGTCAATAACGGCGCTAGGGCACTCCAGCTCACCACCCTCCGCGCGGCGGTTCGTGATCACGAAGGCCGGATCGTTCAACGACTGGAACTCAACGGTAATGGTGGATTGCCGGGCATCACCACCATCGCGGACCGGACTTGGAACCCGGGCGAAGCGCAGACTATTTTCAACCCGTTTCACACGCTTGCGCCCGACATCCCGCTGGGCCGGATCGACATGGAATTTGTCTTCAACGCCGGGGGCGACACGACGCTGACCGAGCGCTTGGAAGTACGGCCGCAGCCCTACGTTCAGCGGACGGCGCTGGTGATGCCGATGCCGGGCAGGGTGCTGGTGTGGGACGGTCATGATTTCTATTCCCACCATCGCCGCTGGGACTTCAGTCCGCCCACCATGAAAAGGCTCGGTATCGTCACGAACCCGGGGCGCTATTCGCTCGATCTAGTCGTCGTTGACCAGGACGGGCTCTTCCATTCCGGTGAAGGGGACACGCGCGACCAACATTTCAGCTATGGCGCGCTTATCATCGCTCCGGGTGACGGAACCGTAGTTGCGATGGCGAACGACGCCTCGAACGAGCCTTCGGAGCCGACAATGGAATCGTTCCTTAGCGATCCAATGCTGGCCATTTACGGTAACTATGTCGTCATCGACCATGGGAACGGCGAGTTCAGTCAACTGGGGCATTTGAAGCAGGGATCTGTTCGGATCCGGGTTGGCGATAGGGTTCGTCAGGGCCAGCCTATCGCTCAGGCCGGAGCTTCGGGGACCTCGTTATTCCCCCATCTTCATTATCAGCTTACCAACGCGCCGGGCATTCATGCGGAAGGACTGCCGCCGCGCTTCAGCGAGCTCTATCGGGTCCTGGGAAGCTCGCGAAACCTGGAAACAGACGCATGGATCGACAGCGGCGACATCATCGAGTCCCGACCCTAGGCCTCACGGGGCTTACGCCTCTGCGAGCTCGCTCCATCTTGCGAGCTTGCTATTAACCCGAAGCCAGATCAATTGCGCATCACCTCGTAAAAGCTCCCTGATGACCGCTTTCCACCCATTGCGGACGGGGGGGGTCGCGATTCACGCCGATCAGACGCTGAACAGGGTGCCTACCGGCACGCGCTTCCCAACGCGGCCGCGAGCGCGTCGGCGACGAAACGGACCCGGCGCACTCGGCGCACATCCTTGCGAACGACCAGCCATATCGGGTGATTCCAGGCGGGTTCGGCTGCGGGGTCGACCCTATTCAGCCGTGGATCGGCTACGGCCAGGAAGAGCGGGAGCAGGGCCATTCCCGATCCGGCCGCGGCGGCCCTGGCCTGAGCGCCCAAGGTGGGGCAGCGCAGCGCGAAGGGCGAGCCGGCGCCGAGCGCCTCGAGCCGGCGAACGCCGGGCGCCAGCGGCGAGACCGTTTCGCTATATCCGATGAGCCGGCGCTGGAGCGGCGGGGTAAAGTTCAGATACTCTGCCGTCGCGTAGAGATGATAATCGACCGAGCCGATAGAACGGGCGAGCGCGTCCCCCGACAGCGGACGGCCAAGCCGGACGGCGATATCCGCCTCGCCGCGGGACAGACTGACGTTGCGGTCGTCGGCGGAGAGATCGACCGCGAGAGCGGGCTGCTGCGCCGCAATCTCGGCGAGCATGGCGGCGAGCAGATGTTCGGCGAACGTCGTGGTCGCGCTCACGCGCACGGTCCCGCTCAGCTCGTCGCCGGCCTGGGCATTGAGCCTGAAGCCATCGGCGGCGGCCTCCATGGCGCGGGCGTCGGCGAAGGCGAGCTCGCCCGCCGCCGTCAGCACATAGCCGCTTTTTGTCTTCTCGAGCAGCGGCGCGGAGCCGCTCCGGCGTTCGAGGTTGAGCAACCGGCGTGAGACCGTCGCGTGGTTGATTCCCAGCAGTCGGGCAGCGGCGGACAGCGAGCCTTCCCTCGCCACCGCAAGGAAGATCCGGACGTCGTCCCAATCGATAGCTGTGCGTTTTTGATCAACCACTGCGCAAATATCACGAATTTACGCACAGGTGACAAGCCGGCATTGACCGGTTGCTTTCAGGAGAAGGTCGACGAGACGATGCGTTGCGCGTGGTACCAGGAGAAGGGCGCGGCCGAAGATGTGCTTCAGGTCGGCGAGCAGCCCAGGCCGGTTCCCGGAAGCGGCGAGGTGCTGGTGGCGGTGAGGGCTAGCGGCATCAACCCGTCGGACACCAAAAGCCGGGGCGGCGCCCGGGGCAACAAGGCGATGCCGTTCCCGCTCATCATCCCCCACCAGGACGGAGCCGGGGTGATCGAGGCGGTCGGGGCCGGGATCTCCGAAGACCGGATCGGCGAGCGGGTCTGGATCCATGAAGCGCAGCTTGGCCGCCCGTTCGGGACCGCCGCGCAATATGTGGCCATTCCGTCCGTGAACGCGGTTCCGATGCCGGACGGGTTGAGCTTTGTCGAAGGCGCCGCATTGGGCGTTCCCGCGCTCACCGCGCACAGATGCGTCTTCGCGGACGGCCCGGTCGAAGGCAAGACCGTCCTGGTCACCGGGGGCGCGGGCGCGGTCGGCTTCTATGCCATCCAGTTCGCCCGCCAAAGCGGGGCGCGGGTCATCGCCACGATCGGTGACGAGCGGCAGGCAAGAATCGCCCGCGAAGCCGGTGCGGACCTGGTCGTCGACCGTCGCAGACAGGACGTCGTTGCCGAAGCGGCCGCCTTTGCCGGAGCTGACGGCGAGCGCAGCGTCGACAGGATCGTCGAGGTCGCCTTCGGCGCCAATCTCGGCGACTCGCTTCGGATGCTGAAGGCGAACGGAGTGATCGCCACTTATTCGTCCGACGAGCAACCGGAGCCGCCTTTGCCTTTCTGGCCTCTGGTCCTGCTCGATGCGACAATTCGCTTCGTGCTCGTCTACGCGATGACTCGCCAGGCACACGAGGAAGCGATCGCTTATGTGAACCGGGCCGCGTGCGAAGGCTGGCTCAGGCACAATATCGGGCAGGTCCTGCCTCTGGATCGAATCGCCGAGGCCCACAAACTGGTCGAGACCGGACCGAAATTCGGCCGGGTGATCCTGGAAATCGAGTGATCCACGAAGCGAAAAGAGGCGGACGGCAATGAGCGAAAAGATCGAATTCAGACGAAGCGGGAGCGGGGACATCGGGATCTTCGGCACCGGCCGAATGGGCACGCGGCTTGCGGCGATGTTCGCGGGCGCGGGGCGGAGGGTGATCCTGGGATCGCGTAGTTCGCAGCGCGCCGCGGAGGCGGTGCGGGAGATCGGCGTGCCGGGGATCTTTCCAGGCAGCTATGCGGATGCCGCGGCGGCTCGGGCGGTGCTCCCGGCCGCGTTCATCCGGGACGGATTGTTCGAAATCCTGGACAAATATCGAGCCAGCCTCGCCGACAAATTGCTGATCGATATCAGCAACCCCTTCAACGAGGATTATTCGGACTTCATCACGCCGTGGGACAGCAGCGGCGCAGAAGAGCTGCAGCGGCTTTTCCCCGAAGCCAAAGTCGTGGGCGCATTCAAGAACGTCTATTGGGCCGTGTTCGACGATCCGCTCTTCGCGGGCCTGCGGAGCGACGTGCTCGTCACCGGAGACGACCCGGCGGCCAAACAGGCCTTCTTCGAGCTGAGC
>DASTDX010000169.1:0-34708 GCA_035710145.1 Allosphingosinicella sp. | reverse complement strand
GTCACCTCCGCTCGGTCAACGCGAACGCCGGACGGCGGTTGCGGTCTCATTTATTCGCCAGTGACGGCGTCGCCGGCTTGCGGAAGCCTGGGCCCGGCCGCGGTTGCTGCCGATCCGGTGGCAAGGCGAACGACGACATCGTCGATATGGACGCCCCCACGCTCGATGATCAGGTTCTGGAAATTCGCCTCGTCCTCGCGTGTGCTGGCGGGAATATCGCCTTCGCGGCGAAAGCGCCGCCGGACATAGGTGGCGAGTTCGCCCGCCGTGACGATCCCGTCGCCGTCGTCGTCGGCGGCGCCGGCCAAACCCGTGCGAAGGAAATAAGACAGGAATCCGCCGGCCTTGAACTGGCTTGCGACCAGGCTGGTGAGGTCCTCCTCCGAGCTGAACAACCCCATCACGTTCGGTCGACTGATCAGGTTGCGAAAGCCGCCCGCATAGCAGGCGTCGATCGCCACCAGCGCCATTCTTCCTCCCACCGACGAGAAAAGCCGCCCGAGTTCGACGTCGGTGACCGCCGCGTCGTACAATTCGATAGTTTCGCTTCGGCCATCAAGCTCCGCAGCGCTTCGCGGCACATCCAGCTGGTTCCCGTGGCCGGAGAAGAAGAACAGGAACAAGTCGTCTGGTCCGGCCTGTGCCGCTGCCTCGGCGAAGGCAGCCGAAACCGACTTGGTCGTCGCCTCGCCATTGGTCAGTATGCGGCTTGCAGGATGGAGCAGACCGGCGGTTCGAAGGCCGGCAAAGAGCTGGCGTGCATCTTCGTCGGTGTTAGGCAAGGGGTTGGCCCGCTCGCCATAATCGGCGACTCCGACCAGCAACGCGAGGACGCGAGGACCGGCGCGGACATTGACCTGCCGGGGATGGCCGGGACTCGGGGCGAGGCTCAGCCGGTACTTGCCCGTCTCGCCTGGCTGGAAGGACGTGACGGTCAGGACATAGACCCCGTCATCGGCCAGCACCGTGTCGAGCCGGCTGTTGGTCGAGCTCTCCGCCTCGACGCTGATGTCGTCATTGCCATCCTGGCTGCCGTCCGGTCGACGAAGGATCAGATAGGTGTCGAATTCGCCGGAGGTAACCGAGGCGGTCACTCTCTGGCCGCGGCGGGCGGTGAATCGGTAACGATCGACAAACCCGCCCGAGCCCAACCGGTCGTCTCCAGCCTCCAGTCGCCCCGTCAGAGAGGTGCCGATGGTGATCGGTTCGGCGGGTTCGGCCGTGGTTGCGGCGACATCGGCGTCGGGGATCGTGGCCTGCAGCCGGTAATTGCCCGTCTCGCCCGGACGAAAGGTCGTGACAGTGACCCGATATACCCCACTCGCAGGGAATTCGACCACAAGGCGGCTGTCGGTGCCGCCGCCATGGTCGTCGTTCGACAGAGTGAAGCCGTCAGGCCCCGAGACCAGGAGGAAGGTATCGAAATCGGCAGAGCTCAGGCGGAGGTCTATCCGCCCACCACCTTGGCCCTGAATCTGAAAGACGTCCTCATACTTGCCCGATCGTCGCTGGTCGTCGTTGGTGGAAAGCTCCGCCGAGATGACGCTTCCGGCGTCGATGGCGGTCGGCTGGCGGCCTTGCGCCGACAAAGGTGCCGCGGCGAGCGCGAGCCACATCGCCATGACTCTTCTCGACACCTTCGTTCCCACCCTGATGCTCCCGTTCTCTTCGGCAGTATCGTAGCATAGGCCCGGTCAGGACGGAATCCACGCCTGCGCTGATCGCGGCACAAGCGTAGCCGCGACAGATCCGCTGCCACGCCGGTTGGCGAGGCGCCGAAAGGGTTCAGGCAGGCAAGTTTGCGGTTCGGAAGAGTGGCGCGCCCGGAAGGATTCGAACCTCCGGCCCCCAGATTCGTAGTCTGGTGCTCTATCCAGCTGAGCTACGGGCGCGCGGGAAGTGGCGACATAGGGGCTGGTTCAGTAGGGCGCAAGCCCCGTTGCCCGAGGACAACGGCGCGCATAGGGAGGCGAAGATGAAGTGCATTTCACGACTTCCATTCCTCCTCGCCACGGCGCTGCTGACGGGCGGCTGTATGACGGAAGGCCCCTTCCCTTCACTGGCGCAACGGGACGTCGAGCGCCAGCCGGTGGGGGAGCCCGTTAGGGTCATGCCGGACGTTCCTGCCGATCCCTCGCTCCGCGCGACAATCGGCGAACTCGTCGCTCTGGCGCGGCGTGGCGATCAGGCGTTCGAAACGGCTTTCGTACCGGCGGCGGCGGCGGCCAGGGCAGCCGGAGCAACCGGGTCGGACAGCTGGATCATCGCCCAGGAACAGGTTTCCCGGGCGGAAGCAGCACGCGCGGGAACCATGCAGTCTCTGGGGGACCTGGACCGACTTGCACTGGAACGAAGCAACCTGCCAACCAGCCCGGAAGATCAGGCTGAATTGAACGCGGCCATCGACCTGGTGGAGGGTCTCGCTTTGGATCAGCATTCGCGACTGGACAGCCTGAAGGCCCTCATCGTCCGCTAGAAATCTTGCCCCGGGGGTGGCTCAGGGCTGAGGTCGCGAGCCGAGTCCATCGGAATGACGCCGTGCCAGCTCGACATAATGGGCCACGCCCTGGCGCATCCCCAGCAGATCCGTCTCTGCAAGGTCGCGGACATAACGCGCAGGTCGCCCCGCCCACAGCTGCCCCGAAGGAATTCTCTTGCCGGGCGTAAGCATCGCGCCAGCCGCGAGCATGGCGTCGCTCTCGATCTCGCAGCCGTCCATGACGATGGCGCCGAGCCCGACAAAAGCGCGGTCGTGGAGGATACAGCCATGGACCATCGCGAGATGGCCAATCAGCACATCCTCGCCGATCAGGCAGGGATAGCCCAGATCGGGCCCACCGGGTCGGGGCGGATCGACATGAATCACCGTCCCGTCCTGGACGTTGCTTCGGGCGCCGATCCGGATCCGGTTCATGTCCCCGCGAAGCACGCAATTGTACCAGACGCTAGAATCGGCAGCCATTTCGACGTCGCCGATCAGCCTCGCTCCCGGCGCGACGAAGGCGGCCGGGTGAATCCTTGGTGACCGGCCTTCGAACGTGATCAGGCTCATTGCCGCCATTCCTCGCGTCGTATCGCATAGACGATCGTCGGGTTGAGCTCAGGGAATCTCTTGTCGTCATAATCGAGCTCGGGTCGGCGCTTCATTCCAAGCCGCTCCATCAGGCCCCAGCTCGAAACATTTTGCTGAAAGGTGATCGCGACCACCCGTTCCGCCGCAAGCCGATCGAAGGCGAAATCGAGGGAGGCGATCGCCGCTTCTTTCGCATAGCCCAGGCCCCAGGCATCCTCGCGAAGCCGCCAGCCCACCTCGAACTCGCCCGCGAAGGGTGAATTCTCGTCATCGGCGAGCTTCAGTCCGCAGAAGCCGAGCAGCTCGCCGTCTTGCTTGCGCTCGACCGCCCAGAAGGTGAAGCCGCGCTCCTCCTGCCATCGCTTGAGGCGAGATCGGAGGATGTCCCGCAGTTCCTCCGGTGGCTTCACGCCCCCGAGCCACTTCATGACGGCCGGTGTGTTCGTGTGTCGAAGGAAGGGCTCGATGTCGTCTTCGGTCCAATTTCGCAGGATCAGGCGTTCGGTTTCGATCATGATCAGGGCAGGAAACTGTCATAGTTGATGATCGGAAGGATCGACGCATGATCGTCGGTCCAGCCGGAGAAGCCAGGCGTCGTGGGGAGGATTTCCCAATACTCACTGTCGTCCCCGCTTAGCTGCAGGAGCCGGTCGAGCGACTCCTGGCTTCGCGACAAGGCGATCCAGACGGAGACGGTGCTGTTCAATATCTCCTCGTCCTCGGTCGGAACATATTGAAGCAATTGGGAGTGCCAGCCGCCACGGGCGGCGATGTCGGCAATGACCGGCTTCAGATCGAGGTAACGGTTCGAAATATGGAACAGGACGATGCCTTCACGCTGAACGGCTCGCCCGTAGACCGCGAGCGCTTCCCGGGTCAGCAGGTGCATCGGAACCGCGTCCGACGAAAAGGCGTCCACGGCGAGAACGTCGAGTGAATTGGGAGGCTGGCGGCCAAGGCTCAATCGCGCGTCGCCGAGAACGATGCGAAGATCGGGCGCGCACTGGCTGATGAACGTGAAGCGGTTGCGAGCGACATCGATCATCGCCGGATCGATTTCGAAGAAGGTCCATTGCTGGCCGGGCCGCGCGTAACAGGACAAGGTACCGCTACCGAGGCCGACCACGCCGACGCGGGCCCTTGGGCCGAACAGGGCCTCGGCACTGGACAGGGTCAGTCCGACCCCGGAGCGGCGCGCATAGTAACTCGTCGGCACGGTCTCCAGCCCCGGCTCGAGATTCTGGATACCGTGGAGCGTGGTTCCGTGGGTGAGAACCCGCGCGGAACCGTCCGGGCGCTCATAGACGTCGTAGATCCCGAAATAAGAGCGGGTCCGCGCGTTCTCGGTGGACCGTTCGAGGGTCGACCAGCCGCCATAACTGAGCATCAATGCCGCCAGTCCGGCGGCAAATGCCCAGCGGCGGCCGAGACAAGCGAGCGCCAGCAGCGATACGAATATGCTGCCGATCATCGTGCTCGTCTGCCCGTAGCCGAAATATCCGCCTTCAGAGGCGTAGGACACCAGGAAGGCCAACGCCGGGACAAGGAACAGCAGGATCCTGGCGAACCGGTCAGGCCAGGGCACCAAGGCATATTGGGGCACCAGCACGGCTGCGGCCAGGATCAGCAGCGGATGTTCGTACGCCCAGTCGAACAGCAAGGGAGCGACGATCGCGCAGAACAGGCCACCGAGCATCCCGCCGAATGACATCGCCAGATAGAAACGGGTTAAATGATCGACCGCCGGACGAAGTCGGAACAGCTCGCTGTGGAGAGCGACCGCCACAGCCAGGAGGAGCAACAGACCCAAGGTTGCCGAAAAGAAGGGATTTCGGCTGCCGTCGCTGAAGGCGAGACCGCCGGCAATGAGGATGATCAGCGGCGCCACCACGGTCACCAGAGCGGCGGGACCGCGACGGGCGGCAAAGGCGATTACGAAGCTCAGCAGATACAGGCCCAAGGGCAAGGCCCAGAGCAATGGCATGGCGACGATATCGGTGGTGAGATGGGTCGTCGTCGACAGCATGAGGCCGGAGGGCACCGCCGCCAAAGCGACCCAATAGAGCGTTTCGCGAACCGTCGGCGCAGGGGTCGTTTCCTCCGGCACGACCTCGACGGCGTCGGCTGGGACCGTGAACGCACAGACCGCGACGAGCAACACCAATACCCCATAAACCACCGACCAGAGCCAGCTCTGCTGCTGGAGCGACAGAAGCGGTTCGACGACCAACGGATAAGAGATGAGCCCGGCGAAGCTCCCGAGATTTGACGCGGCGTAGAGCGGATAGGGATCGCCTCTACTCGTCTCCAGCGCGTACCAGCGCTGCATCAGGGGCGCCTGAGCGGAAACGATGAAGAACAAGGGGCCGATCGAACTCAACAGGAACCAGGGAACCCAGAAAGCGGGCTCGCTCTCGACCGGTGGAAGCGCCTCGGTGAGACCGATGGGCAGCCATAATGCAGCCAGCCCGAACAAGGCGATGTGAATGCCGATCTGCTTTCGAGGGCGAAGCCGCGACAGCCAGTGGGCATAAAAATAGCCGCCGAGCAGGAGCAGCTGGTAAACCAGCATCGCACTGTTCCAGATCGCGGGCGCGCCGCCGACCCGTGGAAGCGCCATCCGGGCTACCATCGGCTGGGTCAGGAACAACAGGAACGACCCAAGCACGATGGTGATGAGGAACAACGGACGCGCATATCGTTCGTCGACGCGCTTCGCGGCGCCCGCCCTGGGCAACACCTCTTCGTTCATGCGGCGGCGAGCAGACGCGCCGCCACCGGCGCGTGATAGCTGAGAATGCCCGAACAGCCGGCCCGCTTGAAGGCCATCAGGGTTTCGAGGAGGAGGGCGTCCCGGTCCCCTGCCCCGGCCGCGGCAGCAGCCTCGATCATGGCATATTCGCCGGACACTTGATACGTGAATACAGGGACTTCGAACCGGTCCTTCACGCGGCGAATGATATCAAGATAGGGCAAACCCGGCTTGACCATGACGTGATCGGCCCCTTCGGCAATGTCGAGAGCGACTTCCCTGAGCGCCTCGACGGCATTGGCAGGATTCATCTGGTAGCTTCTCTTGTCGCCCTTCAGAAGGCCGCGCGAACCGACAGCGTCCCGGAAGGGACCATAGAAGGCGCTCGCATATTTGGCGGCATAAGCCATGATCTGCACATTCACGTGCCCCGAGGACTCGAGGGCCGATCGGATGGCGCCGACCCGGCCATCCATCATGTCCGACGGCGCGACTATGTCGGCTCCCGCATCGGCCTGAAGCAGGGCCTGGCGGGCAAGGATCTCGACGGTAGCGTCGTTGAGGACATAGCCGGCGCGATCGGTCACGCCGTCGTGACCGTCGGCGGTGTAGGGATCGAGCGCAACATCGGTGAGGATGCCGACCTCAGGCGCAGCCGCCTTGGCCGCGTCTATCGCTCGACAGATGAGGTTGTCCTTGTTCAGCGCCTCCCGAGCATCGTCGGACCGCAATTCGCCCGGCGTGTTTGGAAACAGGGCCACGCAGGGAATTCCCAGGTCGCGCGCCTCGCGTACTCTTGCGGCAATCAGATCCACCGACCAGCGTGACACCCCCGGCAGGGTAGCGATCGGTTCCTCCACGCCTGAGCCTTGTGCGATGAACAAGGGCCAGATGAGATCGGACGGGGTCAGCACCGTCTCGGCCACGAGCGCGCGGCACCAGGCGGCGGAGCGCGTTCGGCGAAGTCGACAAGCAGGAAAAACGGCGGACATGAACAGGCTAGTAGCCCGCCGAGAACCGCCTGCAAAGCCGCGTGAATCACCGCTCCAAGAGAGGAGGGCCTTCTTTGCTGTCGTTGGGGATGGACATTCCCGCGGCGACATGTGTTGGTCGCGCGTGTCGCCTTCCAAACCCGTTCCCCGCCAGGCCGTCCTCGTGGTCAATGCGCACTCGCGCCGGGGACGGGAGCTGTTCCGGGAAGCGGTCGTCAAGCTGCGGGCGGCGGGGGTCGAGCTGCTTGCAAGCCACGCCGTGCGCGACCCGAAGAAACTGGTCCCGACCATGAAAGCCGCCGTTCGAAGCGGGGCGCCGATGGTCATCGTCGGCGGCGGCGACGGTTCCTTGTCCTGCACCGTGGACGAAGTGGTCGAAAATGACTGCGTCTTCGCACTGCTCCCGCTTGGTACGGCCAACAGCTTCGCCCGAACCCTGGGAATCCCGCTCGACCTGGACGGCGCCATTCAGGTCATCGCCAACGGCAAGAGGCGCCGGATCGACCTTGGCGTCATCAACGGGGATTATTTCGCAAACTGCGCGGCAATGGGCCTTTCCCCGATGATCGGCGAGGGCATACCTCCCAAGCTGAAGCGTTATCTGGGGCGTGTCGGCTATCTGGTCTGGGCGATCTATTGCCTTGCACGTTTCCACCCGTTCAAGCTGACCGTCGACGATGGTGAGCGGACCCGGACGGTCTGGGCTACCGAAGTGCGGATCGCCAACGGCTCCTTCCATGGCGGAGTCGAGGTGGTCGAGCAGGCCAATGTCGACAGTGGCCAGATCGTCGTACAGGCTGTCACCGGGCGAAGCAGTTTCCGACTTATCTGGGACTGGTTCGCGAAATATTGGAAACTTCCCGCGCGTGATGCCGTGACCGAAGAATTCCACGCCCGTCGCCTGCACATCCATACCCGGCCGCGCCAGCGGATTTCGATCGACGGTGAAGTCCTGGCCAAGACCCCTGTGATCGCGGAGGTGGCGCAAAGAGCGATCGAGGTCGTCGTCCCTGCGGACTGACGGCATCTTGCCGTCGCCGCTCCCTCAGGCCAGCCTGTTCAGAGCCGCGCGGTACTTCTCCGCATCCGAGGCCTTTTCGGCATGATCGGCGCGCGCCTTGTCCACGGCCTCCGGCTTGGCCCGTTCCAGAAAGCTGTGATTGGACAATCGAGCGGCCAGCGAGTCCCGCTCCTTCTCCGCCGCTTCGGCTGCCTTGGCGAGCCTGGTCCGCTCCGCGGCAAGATCGATGACCCCTTCGAGCGGCAGCACGAAGGTCGCCTCGTCCACCACCAACTGTGCGGCGCCGCCTTCGACCGCGTCGCCACTGATCGACCCGATCCGGGCAAGTCGGCTGATAGCCGCTTCATGGGTGCGCAGACGTTCGGCCGTTGCAGGTGAAGAATCCCGGACATGAAGCGGAAGCCTTACGCCCGGCGGCACGTTGAGTTCGGCCCGGGCGGCCCGAATGCCGCTCACCAGGCGGATCAGCCAGTCGATTTCCGGCCCCGCCTTCGGATCGAGAGCACGCGCATCCGCGATCGGCCATCGGGCGAGGATCAATGGGTAAGGCCGCTCGCCCATCGCGTTCCATAGCTCCTCGGTGATGAAGGGCATGAACGGATGGAGCATGACGAGTATCTGGTCGAGCACCCAGGCGGCGACCTCCCGGCTCTCCGGATCGATCGTTCCTCTTTCCTCCCCGCTCGCCGTCGGCTTGATCAGCTCCAGATACCAGTCGCAGAAGCTGGCCCAGACAAAGTGGTAGATGGTGTTGGCGCTCTCGTCGAAACGCAGTTCCGCAAGCGCGATGTCCAGCGCCTGGACGGTCTTCACCGTCTCGCCGATGATCCAGCGGTTGACCGGCAGATCGGCGCAAGGCGGCTCGATCGACCTGGAGGCCCCGATCCCGTTGGCCTGACAGAATCGGGCGGCGTTCCACAGCTTGGTGGCGAAGTTGCGATAGCCTTCCACCCTTTTCTCATCGAGCTTGATGTCGCGTCCCTGGCTTTCCATGGCCGCCAGCGTGAAGCGAAGGGCGTCGGCGCCGTAACGCTCGACGATGCCGAGGGGGTCGACGGTGTTGCCCTTCGACTTGGACATCTTCTGGCCCTTGGAGTCGCGGACCAGGCCATGAAGGTAGAGCGTCTTCCAGGGTCGCTCGCCCATGAAGTGATAGCCCTGCATCGCCATCCGGGCGTCCCAGAAGAAGATGATGTCGAAGCCGGAGATCAGGACGTCGTTGGGGTAATGCCGACGAAGCGTCTCGGTCTGCTCGGGCCAGCCAAGGGTGGCGAAGGGCCACAAGGCCGAGGAAAACCAGGTGTCGAGAACGTCTGGATCGCGGCGGAGCGGTCGCTCTTGCGCCTCGCGACGAACCTCCTCCTCTGTCTCGCCGACATAGACGTTGCCCTGATCGTCGTACCAGGCTGGAATCTGATGGCCCCACCAGAGCTGCCTCGACACGCACCAGGGTTGAATGTTCTCGAGCCAGTTGAACCAGGTCTTCTCCCAGGTCTTGGGCACGATCCTGATCTCGCCGGATCGTACCGCCTCGATCGGTCGCTTCGCCAAGGTCTCGGCGTCGACATACCATTGGTCCGTCAGCCAGGGTTCGATGACGACGCCGGAGCGATCCCCGTAAGGGAGCTGTAGGGTTCGTTCCTCGACTCGTTCGAGCGCGCCGGATTCCTGAAGCAGCTCGATCACGCGGCGGCGGGCCTCGAACCGGTCGAGACCGATCAAAGCGTCAGGCACGAGCCCATCCCGGGTCTGAACGATCCGCGCCTGAGCATCGAGCATGTTGAGCATCTCGGCTGCCTTGATGCCGGCTCGTCTGGCTACGTCGAAATCGTTGAAATCGTGCCCCGGTGTAATCTTGACCGCGCCCGAACCCAGCTCAGGGTCGGCATGTTCGTCGGCGATGATCGGGACGAGGCGGCCGGTGATCGGCAGCCGCACCCTGCGGCCGATCAGAGATCGGTAACGTTTGTCTTCGGGATGGACGGCGACGGCCATATCCGCGAGCATCGTCTCGGGACGCGTGGTGGCGACATGGATGGAACCGGTGCCGTCCTCCAGTTGGTAGGCCAGGTGCCAGAAATGCCCTTTGACCTCCTTCGTTTCCACCTCGAGATCGGAAATAGCGGTGGCGAATTTCGGGTCCCAGTTGACCAGCCTCTTGTCGCGGTAAAGCAGACCATCCCGGTAAAGCTGGACGAAGACCCTGGACACCGCCGCGGAGAAACCGGGATCCATCGTGAAGCGCTCGTTCGACCAGTCGCAGGACGCGCCGAGGCGGCGCAACTGGCGGGTAATCGCGCCGCCTGACTGGCCTTTCCAATCCCAGACATGCTCGATGAAGGCCTCGCGGCTCATGCCGGAGCGCTTGATGCCCTGACTTTCCAGATTGCGTTCGACCACCATCTGCGTGGCGATGCCCGCATGATCGGTGCCGACTACCCACAAGGCATCCTTGCCCTGCATCCGCGCATGGCGGGTGAGCACATCCTGGAGCGTGATGTCGAGCGCATGGCCGATATGAAGCGAGCCCGTCACGTTGGGAGGTGGAATGACGATGGTGAAGGGCGCCGCCTCGGGTCGTTCGGGGCGAAACAGGCCCTGCCCTTCCCAGAAAGGATACCAGCGCGCCTCGATCTCGGCGGGGTCGAACGTCTTCGGCAACTCGGTCATGGCGAGCGCTCATAACCATGAGACGGACGATGACAATGGGGCGCCCACGCACGGCCTCGCGCCCGCGCGCGGCGGGAAATCAGCTGCGGCGCGTGATTCGCGCGATTTCGCGAGTGACGAGTTCTTCGACGATCACCGGCAGATGCTCGTCCAGCCAGTCCTTCAACATCGGCTTGAGCATGTCGCGAACGACCGCTTCGAGCGCGCCGGTCTCCGGTATCGCTTCTTCGCGCTGGCGCAGCGCCGAGAGAGCCGCCAGTTTTTCGCGGCTCACGGCGGCCACGTCGCTGGACATCAGGCCAGTGGCCTCGGAGACCGGATCGTCCAGCTCGAGCACGTCCTCGTCGCCAGCGGAGGGTTCGGCGGCGGGAGATTCACTGCGCGGCAAGCGTCGCGCGCGCGCCGCTGCAGCCGCCGAGCCATCGTCGGCTATCACCCGCTTGATGGAGGCCAGTATGTCCTCCATCGACGGATCCTTTTGAATATCGCCCATAAGCCAGGGCTTTTATTACCTATTGGGGAAGCTGTGTCACGGGGCTGATTGCATCCGCCGGCGCCGTTCGGGTCGAAATCCGGCGGACCGGCGGGCCATCGTTCCAATCCGACCAGCTATCGGCATAACGTTCGTAATTGATCGTCGGGTCGTAGAGCGCGCCTCCGTCGAGGTTCAGATCGTCGGCCTCGGCCATGCCCATGACGTTGAGCAGCTGGAAACCGGCGACATAGGCATCGCGGCGAGCCGAGACGAGCGCCACCTGCGCATTGAGATGCTCCTGCTCCGCATTGAGGACGTCGAGGATGTTGCGCGTGCCGACCGTCTGCTCGGCCCGCGTGCCCTCGAGCGCGAGCTCGTTGGCCGCAACCGCGATCGTATTCGATTCGATGGCGTCGTTCGCAGCTTCATAAGCAGCAAACGCCGCCCGCGTGCTGGAGACCACGGCTCGCTCGACTGCGACCGATTGCTCGATAAGCGAACTGCGAATGGCCTGTGCCTGCCGAACCCGGGCGCTCGCCGCTCCGCCCTGATAGAGCGGAAGCGAGAGGGTCAGGCCGATACCGGTGCTCGTCGAGCTGTTGGGAGGAGCCGTCGCTCCCGGGGCAAGGCCGTCGTCGCCGGAGCCCAGCGCGTTGAAGTAGCGTGTGCCGCTGGTGGCAGAGACAGTGGGCAGTCGAAACCCGCGCGCAACCCTAACGTCGAAGCCGGCGGCGCGCGCCTGGGCAACGACGGAATGCAGGTCCGCATTGTTGGCGAGCGCCACCTGCGTCGCCTGATCGGGCGTGCCGGGCAAGGTCGGTAACGGCGGCGGCGGCTGGAGATCGGCGGGAAGAACGCCGATCACTCGACGATAATTTTCCTCGCTCGCCCGGAGGCGGCCCTCGGCGTCCGCAAGCGTGCTTCGAGACAAAGCAAGGCGGGCTTCGGACTGGGCGACGTCGGTCCGGGTCAGATCACCCACCTCGAATCGGTCGCGCGTGGCTTGCAGATTGGTGTCGAGGACTCGGACCTGGCCTTCGTTGAGTGCGACGATCGACCGATCGCGAATGACGTCCATATAGGCGGCGACCGCCTCGGTGAAGATGTCCCCTTCGGTCGCACGCAGATCCGCTCGCCCGGCAGCGACCCGGACACTGGCGGCCCGAACCGAATTGCGAACCCGGCCGCCGGCGAAGAGCGGCATGCTGACCTCGGCGCCAACGGTGAGATCGCGTCCGTTGCGGCCGAGATTGCGGGTCACCACATCCTGGTTCAGTCCGACACTGGTCGAGACCTGCGGCCGGCCTTCCGCCCGGGCCAGTGCGACTCCCTCGTCCGTGCCGCGCAGCTGTGAACGTTCCGCCATGATCGTCGGGTTGGTCGCATAGGTCTGCACCAGCGCTTCACGCAAAGTGTCGACCTCGCCGGCCGGCGGCTGAGTTGCCGACTGGGCGAGCACCAGGCTGCTCCACGCCATCGCAGCCGCGCCCGCCGCCGCCAGATACCCTCCCCGCATCACTCTCACTCCATCGCTCAAAATCTGAATCCCCGGGGCTTCTGGAATCCCGGAAGCACCGCGGCGGCCGCATCGGAAAAGGCGGCCGTGCCGAACGCTCCGGCCACGACCCGACCCACTGCCAGTCGGCTGACGCCCCCTTCGAGCAAGGCCAAAGCAACCTGGCCGCCATCGGCAACCTGATCGACGATCACCTGCGGCACCTGCTCGACGGCGCCGTCGATTAGGATGAAATCATAAGGTGCGCCGGCGGCATGGCCTTCGGTCAGCGGACCTTCCACCAATTCGACCCCGGTCCCCTCCAGCGCCCCGCGCGCGAAAGCCACGAGATCGGGCTGTTCCTCCAGGGCGATGACGGAGGCTGCCAGTCGAGCCACGACTGCGGCAGAATATCCGGTGGCGGCACCGATCACGAGCGCACGTTCGTTTCCGCGCAGGCCAGCTTCACTCAGCATCCGCCCCAGGGCCATCGGCGAATTCAGCTCGCGATCATGCCCAATGGGGACGAGGGCATCGGCATAAGCGGCGGCGCAGCGCTCGGCGGGGACGAATCGCTCGCGCGGCACTTCGCCCATCGCTTCCACCACCCTGGGATCGTTCACGCCCGTGGTGCGGAGTTGGCTCGCCACCATGGAGCGGCGCATCTGCTCGAAATTATGCTCGGTCATGTCGGGGTCTTACTCGCACAGCTGTCTTATTGTCGCAATACACTTGTTAGCCCTTGGCGCTTTTATCGGCAAGCCATGACGAGGCCAAGCAGAGACTAAACTGGGCATGATAGCGATTAGCAGCAAGAGCCGTGCCAGTCATTCAGGTCCTGCGCGGGGTTCGCTGAACGTCCCTTTCTGTCCGTTTTCGGACAGAAATCGTCCACCCGCGGACATGAGACCCGTTGTTTGGCCACCGTCGATCGGCTGCTATGGCGAGCCAGATGCCGCAGGAACCGACCCGGAATACCCCTTTCGACCGCGCCCTTCGCCGCCTGCGCCGCGATCGCGCGGCCCGCGAAAAACGTGCTGCGGGCTATCTTCACCGGCGTGCGGCCGAGGACATGTACGATCGGCTCGACTCGGTGAATCGCCGGTTCGAGACTGCTCTCGTAATCGGCTGCTCGGATAACTGGCTGTGCGACCGGTTGCGTGATCGCGGACTTCGGGTCCTGACCTGCGATCCCGGTGCACTTTTCACTCGCAACGCCGTGGGCTTTCAGTGTGACGAAGATTTTTTGCCCCTCGCCGATGCCAGCGTGGATCTGGTCATGGCGGTCGGCACTCTGGACAGCGTCAACGATTTGCCGGGCGCGCTCACGCTCGTCCGCAGAATTCTCGTTCCGGACGGACTCATGCTGGCCGCATTCGCCGGGGCCGGCAGCCTGCCGCGTCTTCGAAGCGCGCTTCGAGCCGCCGAAGAGGCACAACAGCTGGCTCCCTCGCCCCGGATCCATCCGCAGATCGATGTGCGCGCGGCCGGCGATCTGCTGATGCGCGCCGGCTTTGCGTTGCCGGTGGTGGATAGCGACAAGGTGAATGTTCGATATCCCGGCTTGATTCAGCTGGTACGGGATCTGAGAGCCATGGCGGCAACGAACCTTCTCTGCGTGCGCGCTCGTCATCCGTTCGGACGGCTGGGCTTGACCGCGGCCGTCGCCGATTTCGCGTCGGCGGCCGATTCCGACGGAAAGACCGAGGAGTCGTTCGTCATCCTTCATCTCAGCGGCTGGGCGCCCTCGGCAGACCAGCCAAGACCGGCACGACGCGGAAGTGCGACCGCCTCCCTCGCCGACGCTCTTGGCAAGTTCCCGCCTCCGTCTGACAACCATCAGGGTTGAAGCAATCGGTCCAGAAGAATGATCAACGGAGCGTCCGCGGGCGGCATTTCCTCGGCGACCATCTCGCTTGGCCGGAGCCAGCGAAGAGCCGAAGCGTCGAGCGGGACCGGATCGCCTGACCAGCTTCGGCAAAGATAGACCAGAAGGATCATGTCCTGGCCGGCGACCGGCGCTCGACCGAAGCAGGCGGGCGTGAGTGCTTCGGCCTCCACTTCGATGCCGAGCTCCTCTCTGAGCTCACGAACGAGCGCGGCTTCGGGCAACTCGCCTGCCTCCACCTTGCCGCCAGGAAATTCCCATAAGCCAGCCATCGCCCGTCCAGGCGACCGGCGCTGAAGAAGCACCCGTCCCGATCGGTCGACCAGAGCTGCGGCCACCACCATCATTGTCGGATTTTTTTGCAACTGAGGGCTTTCCGGTAGGAATCTCTTAACTGTGCCACGGCTATTTGACTGTCCGACAGGGTAACATCGCCCTGTCTGACAGGAAATGACGATGCGGCGATTCTTCAGCATCTTCAAGGACGAGCGGGCCGCCACGGCGGTCGAGTATGGGCTTATTCTTGCGCTGATCTTTCTCGCGATGATCGGTGGTGTCAGCACGTTCGCTGGAACCACGATCAACATGTGGGACAACGTGTCCAACACGGTCGCGTCGTCATGAAGCTGTTAAATGTTTCGAAACTTCCTGTGCCTAGGATCATGGTCAGCTGACCCTATTCGAAGCGCGGGCGGCCGGAAGTGTGGACTTCCATTGAGTAAGTGGAACTAAGGAGACCGGAAATGCAGTTCATTCGCAAGATGATCAAGGACACCAAGGGCGCGACCGCCATCGAATACGGCCTGATCGCTGCCCTGATCGCGGTTGCCGCCATCACGGCCATGACTGGCCTTGGCAACAGCCTCGATAACACCTTCACCAACGTTTCGAACGCGATGAACTAAGCTTCATCGACTTCGTAACAGTGAGAGGGCGGCGGAACTGGTTCCGCCGCCCTTTTCATGTCGCCGAGCAACCGCCGATCGTCAGCTTCGATTTCCGTAGACGATCAGCTTCACCCGCTGGCCGCGCTGAACCGCGTCGTTGGGGCCGAGACCGTTCAACGTCCGGAACCGTTCGGTCTGGAAGCTGGAATAAGCCATTCGGCTCGCAAGGCTTTGGACGGTGTCGTTGGGGCCGACGGCAACGGTCTGGATGATACGCGGCCTGATCGACGCGGCTTCCTGGGGCGACAGGCGGCGCACCGACTGAACCATCGACGCGAACGGTCCCAGACCGCTACCTCCGCGCGTAATAGTGGCGATGTGGTAGACCCGGTCAGGGGCGAACTGGTAGGCCACTACCGAGACGTCGAGGACGCCCTGCCGTGTTCGCGCCCGCCCGGTGGAGTAGGCCGCAGGAATCCCGTTGATGGTCGTGGCCTGGGGGCGGCTATACTGGATCTGGACCTGGTTCCCGCCGATCGATCGGAAGACCTGTTCGATGTAGCTACCGAGGTTTCCTGACGCTGGCCCCGTTGAGAATTGCGCCTGGCCAGTCTGGCCGATGACCGAAACGGCGCGCGTTCCGTTCTGGATCCCGAAGCCCTGTGGTGCGGTGAACGCCAGGCGAAGATCGGGATGGCGAAAGTCTCGGCCCTCGACGATGCCCTGGCGCGGGTCGTCGTCGAAGACCATGCCGTTCACCGCGTTCAGATGCTGTTCGCGATTGACCATCCCCTGGCCCATGCGCCCCGTCTGCTGAGCCCGCTGAGTCGAGCGGCGGACCCGCTCCGCCGAGAGCGGGTGGGTCCGCGCCCAGGATGGGATCGCTCGCTGGTCCTCCTGGCGACCCTGGAATCGCGCTTCGAGGCTGCTCCAGGCGCCGAGAGAGTTGAGTAATGTAGCGGCTCGTCCGGGGTCATATCCGGCCGCGGTCATGTAGCGCAGGCCGAGATCGTCAGCCTCCAGTTCCTGGTTGCGCGAATATTGGAGAAAGAGCCCCTGGCTCACCTGCCCGGCAATGTTCGCAAGCTGGATCGAGCCGGTGACGACGCCGACCAGCAGCGCGCCGAGCTGGCTCAAGAGCCCAGTGCGGCGCCGCTCGGCGCTATGTCGCGCGGCAATATGGCCGGCTTCATGACCAAGCACGGAGGCCAGTTCCGCTTCGTCGTTCATCAGACCGAGAAGCTGGCGGGTTATATAGAGATAGCCGCCGGGAACCGCGAAGGCGTTCATCACCGGCGAATTGAGGGTCGTCACCCGAAAGGCATTGGCGCCGCCAGCAATGTTCGTCTGGTTGGAGATTCGCGCACCGACATTTCGGACGTAGGCGCCTCGGGCACCTCCCTCTTCGCCGCCGAATTCCGCCACGATCTGAGGATGCTGTTGTGCAGCCTGGCTCGCCGCGCTCTGGGAAATGCTGCGGGCTCCGCTCTGTGCGATCGCGCCGCTGCTTCCGCCAAGGACCGCGAGCGAAACAGACAGGGCCATCAAGGCTTTGATTTTCATGGACAGCTACTCCTCACATCCATGTCCTCGTCGATCCGTGAACGGCCGTTACCGGGACGAGTTCCTTGACATCGGTCTATCAGGGCACCCGTCCTGACAAGCGGGGTCGACAGGGGTCGCCTGGACCAGGTTATCGGTAAACCTGGCGCGGTTTTTGCCGAAGTTCAGCTACGAGACCCGTAGACGACGAGTTTCACCCTTTGACCCCGTTGCAGGGCGTCGTTCGTGCCAAGCCCATTGAGGATTCGGAAGCGCTCCACCTGGTAGCTCGAATAAGCCATGCGCCGGGCCAGGCTCTGGACCGTGTCACCCGCACCGACGGTGACGGTCTGGATGACCCTCGGGCGAACCGCGGCGGCCTCCTGCGCCGACAGGCGGCGCAGCGACTGAACCATCGGTGAAAACGGGCCAAGTCCGCTGCCGGCCGGAGTGACCGTGACGAAATGATAAGCCCGGTTGGAAGCCATTTCATAGGCGAAGACGGTCACGTCGACGGCGCCCTGCTGGAGCGCAACGCGCGCGGTGGAATAAGCGGCGGGAATGCCGTTCACGTTGGTCGATCGAGGCTGGGTGATCTGGACCTGGGCCTGCTGTCCGATCAGCGCCTGGAACACCTGGCCGATATAGGTCCCTAGATTGCCATTGTAGGGCCCCGTCGAGAATTGCGCCTGGCCGCTGTTGCCGACGATCGAGACCGCACGGACCCCGTTCTGGGTGGCAAATCCCTGGGGGATGGTGAAGGCCAGCCGAAGATCGGGGTGAAGGAATTCGCGCCCTTCGATAACGCCCTGGGCGGGATCGTCATCGAAGATCATGCCGTTCAGAGCCGCGAGATGCTGCTCCCGGTTGACGATGCCCTGCCCCGCCCGTCCGGTCGCCTGCGCGCGCTGGGTGGCGCGGGTCACGCGTTCGGCCGACAAGGGATGGGTGCGCGCCCAGGACGGCGTCGACCTTTGCTGGCCCTCCACCCCCGAGAAACGCGGCTCCATTTCACTCCATGCACCCAGGGAGGCGAGCATGGCGGGAGACTGAAGTGGATCGTAGCCGGCGGCCGTCATGTAACGGATACCCAGATCGTCTGCCTCGAGCTCCTGGCCTCTTGAATATTGAAGGAACATGCCCTGGCTGACCTGGCCAGCCAGATTGGCGAGATCTCCGGATCCGGTGACGACCCCGACAAGCAGCGCGCCGAGTTGCGACAGCAGGCCGCGGTTCTGGCGCTGGGCGCTATGGTCGGCGGTAATATGGCCGACTTCATGACCGAGGACCGACGCCAATTCCGCTTCACTGTTCATCAGTCCGAGCAACTGGCGCGTGATATAGACATAGCCACCAGGGACCGCGAACGCGTTCATCACCGGGGAATTGAGGGCGCTGAATCGAAATCCGCCTGCCTGCACTCCGCTCTGCGCGGCCACTCGGGCGCCGACCGAATTGACGTAGGCGCCGCGATTGCCGGTCTCGACTCCGCCGAATTCCTGGATCACCTGCTGATGCTGCTGTGCCGCCTGCTGAGCGGTGCCCGGGGCGATCGCGCGCTGGTCACCGGTGCCCGTCAAACCGGACCCGGCGCAGCCGGCGGCAACGAGGGGGAGAGTGAGCGCGAAAATGGCGCGTAGCTTCATCGTGGAACTCCTTACGCAGGCGAAAGTGTTTCCTTGGGAACACGGTCCCGACGGTGAAGTTCCATCGATCTAGAGAGGCCGTTGAGTTCAGGCGATGGCGAGATATTTCTCGCGGCGCTGCGATCGGACCGAGTCGCGGCTCAGCACCGCCAGGGCTTCGAGCTCTTCATCGATAGCCGAACCCAAATCGGCGATCGCAGCAGCGGGATCACGATGCGCACCGCCCATCGGCTCGGGCACTATCCTGTCGATCACGCCCAGCTGATGAAGGTCGGCGGCCGTTACCCGCATCGCCTCCGCCGCTTCTGCCGCCTTGTCTGCCGTCCGCCACAGGATCGACGCGCATCCTTCGGGAGATATGACGGAATAGACGCTATGCTCAAACATCAGCACGCGGTTCGCGGCGGCGATCGCGATCGCTCCGCCCGACCCTCCCTCACCAACGATGGCCGCGACGAGTGGCACGCCGAGCTTGAGGCATTGCTCCGTAGACCGCGCGATGGCCTCCGCCTGGCCCCGCTCCTCCGCCTGAACGCCGGGAAAGGCGCCTGGCGTATCCACCAGGGTGACCACGGGCAGGCCGAAACGGTCAGCCAGCTCCATCAGCCGAATCGCCTTGCGATAGCCTTCCGGCCGAGCCATCCCGAAATTGTGCTTCAGGCGGCTCGACGTATCGTCGCCCTTCTCGTGACCGATGAGGACGATCCTGCGCCCATTGAGACGGCCGAGCCCACCGATGATCGCCTGGTCGTCCGCAAAATTCCGATCTCCGCCAAGCGGCACAAAATCCTCGACCAGGGCCGCGACATAATCCTTGAAGTGAGGCCGCTCGGGATGGCGCGCCACCTGGGTCTTTTGCCACGGCGTCAGCCTGGCGTAGGTCTCGCGAAGAAGTCTGTCGGTCTTCTCCTCGAGGCGACCGATCTCCGTCTCGATGTTGAGCTCACCCGCAGACGCGGTGTCGCGAAGCTCGGCCACCCGCGCCTCAAGCTCTGCAATCGGTTTTTCGAAATCCAGGAATGTCGCCATGAAGGGCGCCGGTTAGGCCGGGTTAGGTTTCCCGTCAACGCGCGCGCCGCGCGATCTGGCGAGCGGATGACGGCTGTTGACCAGCTCCACCAGTCGACGCGAGTCGACGTGCGTATAGATCTGGGTGGTGGCTATGTCGGCATGCCCAAGCAGCATCTGTACGGCCCGGAGGTCCGCCCCGCCTTCGAGCAGATGCGTGGCGAAGGCGTGGCGAAGCACATGCGGACTGATCCGATCCGGCGGAATCCCCGCGTCCGCCGCTATTTCCCGTACCAGTTGGTAGAGCCTGACCCGACTGAGATGCTTCTTCCCGGACGGGAAAAGATACAGGGAATCCTTCGGTACATGGGCTGCCCATTCCGACACTGCGGCCCGAGCACGATCGGAAATCGGCACCAGCCGCTCGCGACCGCCTTTGCCGCGCAGGATCAGGAACGGCTTGTCAGGTGAAATTGCGTGGCGCGGCAGGGAAACCAGCTCGGTTGCGCGTAGGCCGGATCCGTAGAGCAGCTCGAGCAACGCGCCCAGGCGAAGCGCCGCTGCTCCCCCTTGCTTCCTGCGACGCTCGGACTCTCGGAACAAGGCCGCTACCGCGTCATGATCGAGAATCCGGGGCAAGCGCCGCTCGGACCCCGGGCGCGGCAAAGCGGCGGAAGGGTCGTCGGAACGAAAGCCTTCGTCGTGGAGAAACGCGAAGAATCGCCGAAGCGCCGCCGACTTCCGGGCGACGGTCGCCCGGCTCAGCGGCAGCCAGGCCTGCCCGAGCCGCTCGAGCTCTGCGGGCCCCGCCGAAGTGAGACCGGACTCGAGCAATTGCGAAGCGCCGTGAAGGTCGCGACCGTAAGCGAGCAAGGTGTTTCGGGCGGCGCCAGCCTCGGATGCCATCATCTCCAGGAAGGCGCCGATGAGCTGGCGGTCCTCTCCGCCGGTCACAGCCGGGTGAGCGCCTCGGCCGCGATCATCCGTGCCTCATATTCCAGACCGGCGATCCGGAGCGCCCGCACGAGCCTGAACAGGGAGGAAGGCGGAACCCCCGACCATTCGTCGGTCTGCATCCCAACCGCCGCAAGCAAGGCGACCGTCGCCGGCTGTCGCAAACGGGCGGCCTGGTCGATCGCCCGGGCCCAGCGACTGTCGCGGGAGAGCCGGAAACCGGACGCGGAAGCCAAAGCGGCGGCATCCTCTCCGGAAAGGCGCCCGAGCCCGGCCAAGGCAGCAACGAGCGCTCGGCTGCGTCTCTTGTCTTCGCTGTCGTCAGCATCGATGAAGGCTTCGACACGGTTCGCCGATACATCGGCCCCCGGCTGAGCCGAGCCCAAGGCGATCAGGGCCCAGCCACGATCGCCGCCCTCTTCCTCGACGACGCCTGCCCAGCGTGCCGCTTCGCGATCCATTCCCGCCGAGAGCATCGAGGCGATCAGATCGAAGCTTTGGCCGGCAAAATCGGGGGACGGCTGGATCCGTGCGGCTGCACCGGCGGTGAGGATAAGGTGCGCGTAACGATGCTGCGGCGAGCCATCACCCCACAGTCCCCGCATCGCTTCGACTCGCTCTGCCGGCTGGCGATGAGTCCAGGCGGTTCGAAGTCTGGCCCCGACCGTCCCGGCGACTTCAGCGGGATCGGTGGCGTCGAAGAGAAGGCTGTGGATGTCGACCAATGATCGAGAGGAAAAGATCCCGAGAGAGGCTGCCGTCCAGGCGGCCTCGACACGTTGTTCGAGCGGCACCATCGGGGCACGCGCAAGCCAGGCATTGATCCTGGGGTCGGCATCCCGGAGCAGGATGCCCGGAATTTCCACGCCGGTGGCGCTGGCCAGGCCAAAACGCCAGGGCGTGATCTCATCCACCCCTTCCCAATCGATCGTCACCGAACGCCGGGTCTGAGCACCGGCGCCGACGATCTTCTCCGCCAGACGGAGATCGATGCCACCGCCGCCCTGGCGCCGCGCCTGATCGACTAATGCGTCCGCGCGCGCTGGCTCACCTTCGAGCGCCGCACACATGGCCTCGGCCAGGGTCCAAACCGCGTCATCGTCGGAAAGGCCGCGGGCCGGTTCGACGATCGGGCATAATGATGCGGGATCCGCGGTCGCGAGCGCCGCCTGGGCCGCCGTTTGCACCATCAGAGGCGTATAGAGCTCGCGATCGACCGACTGCACGAGGAGTCGCGCCGCGTCGGCGTCCCCCATCTGGAGAAGCAGTCCAGCCCGAGCCGCAACCCAGTCCACGGGATGGATTCGGGCCGGCGCAGTGACCCGTGAAAGCAAGGCGCGCCGAAGCAGGATGGTGGTCCAACGCGATGGCAAGGGTGCGTCGAGCTGGCGCATGAGCGTCGCGAGATAGGCGCCGCCCGCATTGCCGAACGCGGCCGGGCCGAGGCCGAAATTGCCCGGATCGAGCACGCCGACCATGTCTACCGGCCGCTCGGCCCCATCAGGGATCGTGAAATAGTTGAGCGGTCGGCCGCCCTCGAGACCTTCCACGTCGGCCTCGTCGACTTCGGCAAGGCCGTCGATGGGAAGCGACGAACGCGGCGGCGATGCCGGCGAAGGCGAAGTCGGCTGTTCGGAACCAAATCCCGGCGGGGTGGCCTGGCCCGGCACGTTGTCCGGCGGCGGAGGCGGCGGAGGCGAACTCCCGGGATCGCCGAAGCCTGGTGGAAGAAGAGATTCGGGGGAGTCCCGATCCTGGCTGGCGGCCGGAATGGCGACCGCGAGAGTCGCGACCCCCGCCAGAAGCAGCAGCTTACTGGGCCAGGACTTCATTCGTCACGTCCTGCTCGATCGGGCCAACGGGAACTTCCGTGTCCACCGTTGAGGCATAGACCAGCAGCCCGATTATGAGCACGAGCAGCAGGATGAGGATGGTAGGAAGCGGCGAGCGGCGACGGCGCTGCGGACCGAAATCATATCTGGGTCTGGGCATGGCGGGCCTTTTGCCCCAGCACAAAGCGATCTGTATAGCCCCCGCTTCATGCCGGACGGGGGATTTCAGCTGGATCGCACGATCGCTCTTGTCGGGCCGATGGGCTCCGGCAAGTCCAGCATCGGCCGCATGTTGGCCGCTCGGCTGGATTTGCCCTTCGCGGACTCGGACAATGAAGTCGTGCGATCGGCCGGGATGACCATCGCGGAGATGTTCGACCGGTTCGGTGAACCCGTGTTTCGAAAGCGCGAGCGCCAGGCCATTCGCCACTTGCTGGCGCTGCCGCCAAGGGTCATCGCCACCGGTGGAGGCGCCTTCGTCGACGAACCGACTCGCCGCCGATTGCTCGACCGCTGCTTCACCGTCTGGCTCGATGCCCCGGTCGAAGTCCTTCTCGGCCGGCTCCCCGACGACGATCAACGACCCTTGCTTCGTGGTCCTGATCCGGCGAGCGCGCTGGAACTTCTCTGTGCCGAACGTCGGCCCTTTTACGCCTTGGCGCATCTTCGCGTCCAAAGCGGCGACTTCCCTCACGAGCAGGTCGTGGACCGGATCATCAAAGCGATGGCGGGGCTCCGCAAATGATTGAGCATGACCGACTCGGTTATCCGATCAGGATAGGCTCGGGCCTTCTCGACCAGGCCGAGCTTCCAGGCGGCCGGCTCTTCCTCGTCACCGACCAGAATGTCGCCGACGCGGGCTGGCCGGACCGTCTCCACGGCGACTTTTGTGGGCGTTTCGTCCTTCCGCCAGGCGAATCAAGCAAGACCATGAAGTGGCTGGAAAAACTGCTCGACGCGATGATCGAAGCCGGAATCCGCCGGTCCGATCACGTCGTCGCGGTCGGCGGCGGCATGGTCGGCGACCTCGCCGGCCTCGCCGCAGCCCTCCTCAAGCGCGGCTGCGGCTGGGTGGCGGTGCCGACGAGCCTTATCGCCCAGGCCGATTCGGCGATCGGCGGCAAGACCGGGGTTAACACGCGTCACGGCAAGAATTTGATCGGCGCCTTCCACCCTCCGGCACTGGTTCTGATCGATCCAGATGCGCTCTCGACCCTGCCGGCGAGGGAACTGCGCTCCGGCTATGCGGAGGTCGTCAAATATGGACTGATTGGCGACGAAACATTCTTCGCCTGGTGCGAAGAACATGGCGAACAACTACTGAACGGCGAGCCCTCGGCCCAACAGAAGGCCATCGATTTCTGCGTTCGCGCAAAATCCGATTATGTCGCCGGCGACGAACGCGACCTTGCCGGCCAGCGCGCCTTGCTCAATTTCGGCCACAGCTTCGGACATGCGATCGAAGCCGAGACGGGAATGCTTCATGGGGAAGCCGTGGCTATCGGAATGACGATGGCGTTCAACATGTCGGTCGACCTCGGCTATTGCCTCGCCGCCGATGCAAAGCGGGCCGTTAAGCACCTGGAGGAATCGGGCCTGCCGACTGCGACCGAAGTCGACCCGCGCCGGCTGGCCGCCAGAATGCGCCACGACAAGAAGGAGGGCGCGCTCGTGCTGACGCACGGGATAGGTCGCGCGTTTCTCGCTCGCGGTATTGACTATTCTGGCTAAGTGGCTGGTTTAGCTACAAGGTCGTTTAGCACACAGGGCTCTTGCCTGGCTTCACTCGATTCCGGCTAGCCCGGCTCTCCGGTGGCCCGCGGCTCCGGCTCGGTGAACATTCGGTCGATCTTGGCGCGCATGTCACCTGACTCGAGCTGAGCCTTGAGCCGCTCGCGATCACGCGCCCGATAAAGATCTTCGGTCCGGTCGATCTCCGCAGCGTCGACGCCTACTCGCTCCATCGCCATCCGCGCCATCCGCACCGCCGAATCCAGCACCTCGCGAACCGCACCAGCCACTGGCGCGTGACGAAGCTTCAACAAGGCCCGGCGGTCATACGCACGAACGAATATGGACGCGGCAGGAAAGGTCTCGTGAACGCCTTCGAGGAATTCGGTCTCAAGCTGATCGCCGTCGAGGCAGAACAGGATCAGCTCCGCGTCTGCGGCGCCGGCCTGGCGGAGCAGATCGAGACGGGTCCCGTCGCCATAATATACCTTCGCGCCAAAGCTGCCGGCGACATCGATCATCTCTATGTCTGTGTCGACCAACGTGACCCCGATTCCCTGAGCGTTCAGCATCTGCGCCACGGTCTGCCCGAACCGCCCGTAACCGATGATGATGGCGTTGGAGCCGTCGGCGACGGGCCCTCCCCGCACCTCCTTGCTGATCGGCTCCGAACGCATTCTCTGGGTCGCCATCATCAGGAAAGGCGTGGTCGCCATCGACAAGGTGATGATGGCGCCGAACAGGCTGGCCGCCTCCGGGGCGATGAGGAACGCCTGCTGTGCCTGAGCGAACAGGACGAAGCCGAATTCGCCGCCCTGGCTGAGCAGCACGCCGAGCGCCAGAGCAGGCCGCCAGGCCATCCGGAAGGCCAGAGCCAGCCCCATGATGACCAGGGTCTTGATGGCGATCAGCCCGAGCGCCATCGCCACGACGAACAGAGGACGTTCAGCTATCGCGCCCAGATCGAGCATCATCCCTACGGCCAGGAAGAAGAGGCCGAGCAGAATCGACCGGAAGGGTTCGACATCCGCTTCGAGCTCGTGCCGATAGGGCGAATCGGCGAGCATCACTCCAGCGATGAAGGCCCCCAAAGCCGTGGACAGGCCGAGCCACTCCATCACGGCCGCGCTTGCAATGACGGTGAACAGTCCGGCGAAGACGAACATTTCTCGTTCACCGAGATTGCCGATCAGTCGGAACAACGGCCGCAGCAGGAAACGTCCGGCAAGGACGAGGCCGATGACCGCGCCGACCGTATACAAAGCCAGGACCCAGCCGGGCGGGCCGGCCAGATCGGCGGGATTGCGCGACATCGCGGCTATGATCGTCACCAGAGGAACGAGCGACAGATCTTGAAACAGAAGTATCGAGAAAGCGCGCTCGCCGAACGGCGTTCTCAGGCGGCCCGCCGACTGAAGCAACGGGAGAACCTGTGCGGTTGAGGACAGGGCCAGGGGCAGGCCCAGGGCCAATGCGGCGGCCAGAGTGGAGGTGGTGGCAATCCAGACCAGCGCCGACGCGGCGATTCCGCAGAGCACCACCTGAAGCAGCCCGAAACCGAAGATGTCGTGGCGCAGCCGCCATAAGCGGGTGGGGTTGAGCTCAAGGCCGACCAGGAAAAGCAGCAGAACAATGCCGATTTCGGCGATTTCAAGAATTGTCTGGCCACCGCTGACGAGCCCCAGCAACTGCGGCCCCACCAGAGCGCCAGCCACCAAATAGCCCAAGGTCGCACCAAGGCCCAGGCGGCGGAACAGGAGGACGAAGACGAGCGCGAAGCCGAGCAGAATCACCGCGTCGGCGAGCATCGACACCGGCGCATGTCCCTCGCTCATGATCGGCTGTGCTCCTCCGCGGCCCGCGACGCCGCCTCCGCCGCGGCCTGGAAAGCGAGCAGGATCGAGGCGTGTCGGGCCTGAAAACGGCGGGCATGGTCGAAAACCGCCAGGCCTGGCCAATCCCCTGGATCCTCTCGGCCGCCGGTCAGATAATCGGCGAGCGCGTCCCGGGCTTCGGCGATTTCACCCGCGGTCCGGCCTAGAATGTGGGCCGCCATGAGTGACGCTGATGCCTGGCCGAGGGCGCAGGCCCTGACTTCCTGGCCTAGATCCTTCACCCGCCCCTCCCCGTCGGTAACCACATCGACGGTCACCCGGCTACCGCAGACGGGCGAGCTCTTCTCGACGCTTGCCATCGGCCGGTCGAGCCGGCGCTGATGGGGAATGGAGGCGGCAAGCCGAAGGATATCGCGATTGTAGAGGGCGTCGGGCACGCCGCTCATCTAATGCAGATCAGCGCGAATTCCTACGTTCACGCGCGGCGCCAGCTGGTCCCGCCGGGCGCATCTTCCAGCACGATACCCTGCCCCGCCAGCTGGTCGCGGATCCGGTCGGCCTCGGCGAAATCGCGGCGCTTTTTTGCCTCGCCGCGGGCGGCAACCAAGGCGTCGATCTCGGCGTCGCCGCCGCCCTGGAACCAATCGCTGCTGCTTTCGCCGATCAGTCCCAGCAGAGCCGCGCTGGCCTTGAGGCGGCCGCCGTCATCGATCGCCGAAAGTCGCGCAAGCGCGAGCGGTGTGTTGAGATCGTCGGCAAGAGCGTCGAGCACCCCATCATCCACCGCGCCGCTTTCGCCGTCCCCAGCGCAGCGATAGAGGCGGTCCAGGGTCGCCTTGCTCTGGGCGATCAGCTGTGACGACCATTCAAGCGGCTGGCGATAATGCGCCGACAACAAGGCCAGCCGAAGCACCTCACCTTTATGGCCCTGGGCGAGAAGCTCGCCGACGGTGACGACATTGCCCAGGCTTTTGGACATCTTTTCGCCGTCGGCCATGGAAAGAAAGCCGTTGTGCATCCAGTATCGCGCCAGCGGCGCGCCGGCATGGGCGCAACGGCTTTGGGCGATTTCGTTTTCGTGATGAGGGAAGATCAGGTCCAGGCCACCGCCGTGAATGTCGATGGTCTCGCCAAGGTGCGCTTCGATCATCGCCGAGCATTCGATATGCCATCCGGGCCGACCGCGTCCCCAGGGGCTGTCCCAGCCAATCGTCTCGGGCGGCGACGGCTTCCACAGGACGAAATCGGCCGGGTCCTTCTTGTAGGCGGCGACCTCGACCCGTGCGCCGGCGATCATCGCCTCGCGGTCGCGCCGCCCGAGAGCGCCATAATCCGGATCGCTTGGGACGTGGAAAAGCACATGCCCTTCCGCTTCATAGGCGTTGCCCGATTCGATCAGCCTGGCGATCATCCCGATCATCTGCGGGACATGCTCGGTGGCGTGCGGCGCGATCGTCGGCGGCTGAACGCCGAGCGCGCCCATATCCTCGACATAATGCTGTTCGTAGCGCTTGGTGATCAGCGAAGGGTCGACATTCTCGACCCTGGCCGCCTCGATGATCTTGTCGTCGACGTCGGTGACGTTGCGCGCATAGACCAGGGCATCCGCACCGAAGACATGGCGAAGGAGGCGGGCGAGCGTGTCGAACACGACGGCCGGCCTCGCATTGCCGATATGCGCCCGATTATAGACCGTTGGGCCGCAGACATACATCGTGACCCTTCGCGGGTCGGCCGGAATGAAGGCGCGCTTCTCCCGGGCCATGGTGTCGTGCAGCCGGATGATGGTCATTGCGCGGTCTGTGCGTTGCTTGCCGCGTCTTCTTCCGGCGCTGGACCGCGACGCGCCTCGACGAGATCGACGATCGCCGCACCACTGGCATGGAGCAGAGGATAAGTGCGCGATTGCGCCATCCATTCGGGCCGGTCCGCCGCCCGTCCCCAGATGGTGTCGTAGACGAGGTTGGCGGCGAGGTAGAGGAGGGTCGCACCAATCAGGCCCTTGAGCGCGCCGAAGCCGCCGCCGAGTACCCGGTCCACCGGCCCGACCACGGACTTGCGGACTCGGCCACCGACCCGCCGAGAGGCGAGCTTGCCGACGAGGAAGACGATTCCGAAGACCAGGGCAAAGGCCAGAACGGAGGCGCCAGCCACGGTGCCGACCGGACCGACGAGCAGGTCGCGGACCGGTTCATGGAAATAGCGCAAGGCGATGATCGCCATGAACCAGGCCAACAGCGACAGAATCTCGAACACGAATCCGCGAAGGAAGCCGAACACCAGGCCGGCGCCGACGAGGAGGATGACGATGATGTCGAGTGCGCTCAGGCCCATGGCCCGGCGCTAACCGCGCCCCAGCAGATGGTCAACGAGTTGTCCCAGGGTTCTGAAGCCGGACAGGCTCATCTCCCCTTTGTCGCCGGCGAGACCAGCCGGCAGAAGCGCCCGCTCGAAGCCCAGCTTGGCCGATTCCTTTAGCCGAAGATTGTGGTGCGCGACCGGGCGCAGCTCGCCCGAAAGCGCGACTTCGCCGAACGCCACCGTTTCCGCGGGAACCGGACGTTCGGACAGCGCCGACACCAACGCCGCCGCAACCGCCAGATCGGCGGCCGGATCAACGACCCGGTAGCCGCCGGCGACGTTGAGATAGACCTCTGCGGTGGAGAAATTGAGACCGCAACGCGCTTCCAGAACGGCCAGGATCATCGCCAGCCGGCCGGAATCCCAGCCGACCACCGCCCGACGCGGCGTTGCCCCACTGGCGAGCCGGACCGTGAGAGCCTGAATCTCGACCAGAACCGGACGAGTCCCTTCGAGCGCTGGAAAGACCACTGCCCCGGGCACCGCTTCCCCGCGATGGGTCAGGAACAGTGCCGAGGGGTTCCCGACTTCCGTCAGCCCTTCCTCCGCCATCGCGAAGACGCCGATCTCGTCGGTTCCCCCGAACCTGTTCTTCACCGCTCGCAAGATCCGATATTGATGGCTCCTTTCGCCTTCGAAGCTGAGAACCGTATCGACCATGTGCTCGAGCACGCGCGGTCCAGCGATCGCTCCATCCTTGGTCACGTGCCCGACCAGGACGATCGCCGCTCCGCTCTCCTTGGCAAAACGAATCAGTTCGTGCGCCGAAGCCCGGACCTGGCTGACCGTCCCGGGCGCGCCTTCGATCAGGTCCGAATACATGGTCTGGATCGAATCGATGACGACCAGGCCCGGCGGCGCACTCTCGCCAAGGGTCGTCAGGATGTCGCGCACGGATGTCGCGGCTGCGAGCCGCAACGGCGCCGCGCCGAGGCCGAGCCGACGTGCCCGAAGCCGCACCTGGTCGGCGGCCTCTTCACCGGAAATATACGCCACTGGCAGACCCCGACTCGCGATCCGCGCGGCGACCTGGAGCAGGAGAGTCGATTTGCCGATCCCCGGATCGCCGCCGATCAGAGTCGCCGACCCAGAGACGAGACCGCCGCCGATCGCGCGGTCGAATTCCGCAAGGCCGGTGCCGATCCGGTCGGGAAGCTCCACTTCGCTGTCCAGATCCACCAGCTCGACCCGGCGACCGCCGGAGCGAAGATCGTGCTTGGCGGAGAAAGGCGTGACGACCCCGGCGGAATCCTCGACAAGGCTGTTCCATTCGCCGCAATCGGCGCACTGGCCCTGCCAACGGCCGCTGATCGAGCCGCAGATTTGACAGACGTAGCGCTTCTTGGGCTTGGCCATGCTTAGGAGCTTAACGAAACGAAGCAAGAACATCCAGATGAATTCGGCAGGTTGGAACGTAGGCAAGCCGGCGGCATTATCTCTTCACACGAAGAGTGGAGGCAGCATGTTCGTCCAGATCAACACCGACAACCAGATCAAGTCAGACGCCGAGGCCAATGAGCGGCTCGAAGAACGGATCCGAACGAAGCTGAGGCGCTTCGAGCGCCGGTTGACCCATGTCGAACTGCATGTCTCCGACACCAACGGCACCAAGGGCGGTAACGACAAGAGAGTGAGCCTGGAGGTGCGTCCAACCGGCCATGAACCGCTGGCCGTCCATGCCGATGCCCAGCGCGTGGAGGACGCGGTCACCGCCGCTGCGGACAAGGCGGCCAAGGCGCTCGACCATGCCCTTGGACGGCTCAACGACAAAAGACCCCATTGATTTGAGGCTGTGCTTGCGCGGACCGATGCCGCTCTCCAAGGCCGAGCCGCAATGATCCGCGTCGCCAGTTACAATATCCGGAAGGCAATCGGCACCGATCGCAGACGGCGCCCGGAAAGAACGATCGACGTTCTCAACGAGCTCGGCGCCGATGTCGTCGCCCTGCAGGAAGCCGATCGACGATTCGGTTCGCGGGCGAGCGCCATCCCGGAGGCGCTACTCGAGGCGCACAGTGACTACCGGGCGGTCCCTTTCGACACGCGGGCCGAAAGCATCGGTTGGCACGGAAATGCCCTTCTCGTGCGAAAGTCCGTCGAGATACTTGAAAGACATCTCTTCCATCTTCCTTCGCTCGAGCCGCGTGGGGCTGTGCTCGCCGACGTCAAGGTGAACGGATCCGCCTTCCGGATCGTCGGCATGCATCTGGATTTGTCCGGACTGTGGAGGCGGCGACAGGCCCATGCCATCCTCAGTCACCTGGCCGACCGCGAAGGCGAGATGTCCACCGTCCTGATGGGGGATCTCAACGAGTGGAGCGTGAGCGGCGGATGTCTTCGCGATTTTGGCGCCGATCATCATTTCGCGCCATGCGGGCGGAGTTTCCATGCCCGGCGGCCGATCGCGATGCTCGACCGGATCATGGTGACCCGCGACCTCGAGATCGTCGCGAGTGGCGCTCATGCCAGCGCCACGGCGCGGCGCGCCTCCGATCATCTTCCCATCTGGGCGGAACTCCGCCCGGCTGTGCAAGCCGGCCGCTAAGAGCCCTCGTTCTCCGAATCGGCATCAGTCGTGCCATCCGGTTCGGCCTGTCCCTCTCCGATCTGCATCCAATCGCGGAACGGCAGCCGATAGATCATGTCCATGACCTCATACTCGATACCGTTGGGTTTGTTGGCCGATGAATTCCACAGCGCCACGACTCCGGAACGGAGTTGAGGGTCGAAAAGGATGAGCGAGCGATAGCCTCTGACTCCGCCGTGGTGGCCGACCACCCGATGACCGGCATAGTCGAACGTCCGCCAGCCCAGTCCGTAGGCATATTGCGAGCTTCGCTCGCTGAACTTGCGCCGCCGTGAGGCCTCCCCGGGCGTGTTCGCAAGCGGCGCCTGAACAGTCGCGAGCACCGATGCCGGCAGGACGTCCTCGGCGGCTCCCATCTGGGCCAGCATCCACAAGGCGAGGTCCTTGATCGAACCATTGACTCCGCCGGCGGCGGGCACCCGGTAATAATGATCGGTTACCTCGACCGGCTGTGAATTCTTCCCGCCAACATGCGGTCGGGCCCAGCTGCGCGAAGCAAGGAGCTGTTCACGAGTCATGCTGGCGCTGGTCATGCCGAGCGGCTCGAACAGAGTTTCCCGAACGGCGTCACGATAGCTTTTGCCCGTGACCCGCTCGACGATCTCTGAGGCGGCATCGAAGGCAACGTTCTGGTAAGCGTGGCACTGCCCCGGCGAGCAGATATTGTTCAAGGTGGCCAGGCTGGCTCGGAGCATACGCGGATCGTCGCCGTCCTCGAGCTTCGAATCATAAGCATGCGAAAACAGGCCGAGCCGGTGGGTCAACAGATCCGAAACCGTCGCGCTCGTTTCGGTGCCCCCCGGGAGTCTGATCGTGCTGTATCGGCCGACCGGTTCGAACAAGGACAGGCGCTGCTGGTCCGCGAGCAGTGCCACCATGTTGCCGGCAACGCCCTTCGACAGCGAGGCCCAGCGGAAGATCGTGTCCACGGTCACCGGATCGCCGCTTCCCGCAATCGTCTCGCCATAACCCTTGAGGAACGCAATCTCGCCGTCCTCCACGACGGCGACAGAGAGCCCGACCATCGTCGATTCGCCGATCAGCTGTGTAAGTCGTGCATCCAGCCGCGCATAATCGACCGCGCCTTGCCGCGCCGGCCTTTGGCCGATGGACATCTCGACCGCCTTCGACCGGAAGGCAGAACCAGGGCTGGGCGCCGCGACGGGTTCGGTGAGACGAAGCGAGGCGGCCCAAAGCAGCCCCACCAGGCCGAGCCCGATCACCAGAAAGACGAGAAGGCGCCTCAAATACACGGGGCCGGCAATTCCGTTCCTACGCGCCGGGTTTCAGGAATCTGTCCGGCGGGCGAGCCTTAACCGCCACAAACGGAGAAGAACAGGGTCCTTTGGCAGCCGCTCGACACAGGCTGGCCATCCTGTCATCGTTTCGAAAGATGCGGGAAAAGGAACTCCGGATAGCGCTGGTCTGCTACGGCGGAGTCAGCCTCGCGGTTTACATGCACGGGATAACCAAGGAGGTTTGGCGGGTCGCCAGGGCAAGCCGAAGCTTTCATGGTGGCGATGACGAAGCCGCTCCAAGCGGCAGTGAAGCCGTCTATCTCAAGCTTTTTCAGACGATCGCAGACCGATGCGAAGTCGAACTTCGGGTGCTGGTCGACATTCTCGCCGGCGCAAGCGCGGGCGGAATCAACGCCGTTTTCCTCGCGCATGCGATTTCCACCGGCTGCACGCTGGATCCGCTGACCGACCTGTGGCTCGACTCGGCCGATGTGGATCGTCTGATCGACACCGAAGTGAGCGGCGTTTCGCGGATGGCCAAATCGGCCGCCATTCCCTTCGCCTGGGCACTGTCCGCACGCTCCGGCACTGTGGAGAAGACGGTCGAGCCGGCCCATCGCGCCGAAATTCGCACCAAGCTCGCCAACTTCGTGCGTGGGCGCTGGTTCGCGCCGCCCTTCGGAGGCCCGATCCTGACCAATCTGATCCTCGACGCGTTCGAGACAATGGAACGCGGATCTGCCACCGGCCGGCTTCTGCCCGAAGGCCAGCCACTCGATCTGTTCGTATCGGTCACCGACTTTCACGGTCATCCCGAGCAGCTTCGCCTGAATTCGCCACCGGAGGTGACCGAGACGGAGCATCGCGTGACTCTGGCCTTCAGCGACAAGGGGAACGGAACGTCCAGCCTTGCTGACCCGGCCGAGCTCACCTTCGCTGCTCGTGCGACGGCGAGCTTCCCGGGCGCCTTTCCGCCCTTTCGCGTCGACGAGCTGGATCGCGTGCTGGACGAACGCAGCCTGACCTGGCCGGGACGATCGGCTTTCCTCCAGCAGGCTCTGCCTCAGCATTCCGCCCGAGGCGAAGCGGAAGCCGCGGTCCTGATCGACGGGTCCGTCCTTGCCAACGCGCCCTTTGCGCCAGCAATCGCCGCCCTCGAGCGTCGCCCGGCACGACGCGAGGTCGACCGCCGCTTCGTCTATATCGATCCCAAGCCGGGCCTCCGCAGCGTTCGGCTGATTTCCGGAGCCGACAAGGACCTGCCCGGCTTCTTCACGTCCATCTTCGGCGCCATGTCCGACATTCCCCGCGAACAGCCGATCCGCGATAACCTGGAGGATATCGATCGGATCTCCGGGCGGATCCGGCGGTTGCGGCACATTGTCGATTCGATGCGCCCGGAGGTGGAGGCCGCGATTCATCGCGCGGTCGGAACGAGCTTCTTCCTGGTTCGGCCAACACCGCGTCGACTGGCCGCCTGGCGGGCTCGGGTTCATGAACTTTCCGCCCGCGAGGCCGGCTATGCTTATGCCGCCTACGGCCAGCTCAAGATTGCGGCCGTCGTCGAAGAAGTCGCGACGGCGATTTCACGGCTCGCTGGCGGAACTGATCGACCGGGGCGCGAGCAGGTGCGGCAGGCCGTGTGGAGCGAGATTCGATCAGCGGGGCTGACGTCGGCCGACGCAGTGACCGCCCGCGGCGCCCGGGCCGATGTCGTCGAATTCCTTGTCGACTTCGATCTGCACTTCCGTACCAGGCGTTTGCGGTCCGTGGCCCGGCATTTGACTGAAAAGGGGAGCGAGCTGGAAGGTGCGGACGGGATTCGCCGGATACTCAACGAAATGACCGAGCTTTACCGTGCTCGCGTGGAGTCGCCGGTGGAGTCGGAGGAAAAGCTGGCTTGCCTGAGCAGGGCCGAATCCGATCCACGAAATGCGATGGCGGCGCTTGCCTCACATTTCGATCTGCGGCCCCTGGACGACGAAGTTGACCGTCGACTCGCCGAGGCCCTGTCCACCCTGCCCCGCGCCGACCGACGCGCCATCATCCTCTCGTATCTCGGCTATCCTTATTATGATGTGGCGACGCTGCCGATGCTTCAGGGGGAAGGACTGGACGAATTCGATCCGATCAAGGTGGACCGCATCTCGCCGCTCGACGCCACCGCGATCCGCGCTTCCGACCCTCAGACCACCCTCAAGGGGATTCAGTTCAACAGCTTCGGCGCCTTCTTCTGCCGCGCCTATCGGGAGAACGACTATCTATGGGGACGTCTGCATGGCGCCGACCGGATGATCGACATCATGATTTCCTCCATCCCCAGTGACCGTCCGTTCGCCGAGGGCGAGGTCGCCGAGTTCAAACGTCAGGCCTTCCGGGCTATTATCCGCGAGGAAAAGCCCCGGCTGACGTCCGTAAGCGACCTCGTCGCGGAGCTTGAACGAGAGATTGGCTAGTCGCCCAGTCGGGGTGTCAGGCTGGACGCCACTGTGTTTTTCGGGAAGGTAGTCTGATGCAATTTCTCAAGACCCTGTTCTGGGTGATCCTCGCCGTGGTGCTGGTGCTGTTCGCCCATGCCAACTGGAACGTGGTCACGCTGAACTTGTGGGGCGGTTTGCAGGCGGACGTAAAGCTGCCGGTGCTTGTGATCGGCGCCTTTCTGATTGGATTCCTGCCTACCCTGATTTTGTATCGGGCGCGTTTGTGGTCCATTCGGCGTCG
>DASTDX010000168.1:0-3947 GCA_035710145.1 Allosphingosinicella sp. | reverse complement strand
GAGCCGGGCGACACGCTTGGCGAAGACCAGCCAGTCGTCGAGCTGCCAGTCGGGATAGCAGGGCCGCTGCACCTCGGCGAGGTCGCGGGCGGCGTGGACCCAGGTCGGCCAGGTCGACGGGCGGCCGACATAGGAGCGGATCCGCGCGACTCCGGATTCGTCGAGCTCGGGGCCGATGTCGTTGACCAGGACGCCCGCGACCCGGTCCTTCTCGGCAGCGCCGAGCAGCATCGACAGGAGGCCGCCGAGCGAAGTCCCGAACAGGATGAAACGGTCCAGCGCCAGCTCGCGAAGCAAGGCCTCCAGGTCCTGGAGATAGGTAAGCGGCACATAGGTCATTGGGTCCTTGGCATAGGCGCTCTCGCCGCGCCCGCGCAGGTCGACCGCGATCACCCGCCAGTCGCCGGCGAGCCGCTCCGCCACCCCTTCCCAGTCGCGCGCATTGCGAGTGAGGCCGGGGATGCAGATGATCGGCGGCTTGCCCGCATCGTCGCCGGGATAGTCGCGATAATGGAGGCGAAGCCCGTCGTTCGACCACCAATAACCGTCGGTCCAGACCGTCGCCACGCCGTCCTCCGCTTGTGCTGCCGCCATATTGACCGTGAGGCGGCGCGGGGCAAGCGCGGGCAATGCCGCTTGCGATTCAGCTTGGGGGGAGCGTCCGCTTTCGACCCTTTGCGGACATTAGCCGCGGCTCCCGAAAGGGGGTTCGCCGCTCAATTTGCCGTCCTTACACAACGGTCCGAGGTTTTCCCCGCTTATGCGACGAGTTGGTGTGAGAGGTGTGCGCGTAGTCGCAAACCAGTCAGCCAGCCTTGATATGTCGTCCTGTTTCCCGCACGGCCAATAGCCCGAAGCCAGGAGCGGCCGTTGCCCGCATTGCCATCGACAAAGCCCGTCTGGTCTTCGGACCATCTCCGCCTCGCGATCGAGGCAGCCCGCGTCGCCTTGTGGTCGTGGAACGTCGATACCGACCGCTTCACTATGGATACGCTCGCCTTCGAGCTCTGGGGTGTACCTTGGGCGGAGGAGGTCGTTTTCGAAGAGCTGTCGGCCCATATCCACCCGGCTGACCGCGACAGAGTCCGCGCGGCGTTTACGGCAACCCGGTCGGTCGGAGGACCGTATGAGATCGACTTCCGGATCATCGTCGAAGACGAGGTTCGCTGGGTCTCGGCGCGAGGACGCGGCGCCGACGAAGGAATAGTGGACGGCGTGATGTTCGGCGTGTTCCTCGACGTGACCGGCCGCAAGCAAGCCGAGGAAGGCAGCGAGCTTCTCGCGGGGGAAATGAGCCATCGGGTCAAGAACCTGCTGGCAATCGCCACCAGCCTCACCGGCATAAGCTCCCGCTCCGCCAGTTCCGTCGACGAGATGGCGCATGAACTTACCCAGCGCCTGTCGTCGCTGGGGCGCGCGCACGACCTTATAAGACCGATTCCAGGCGACCAAGGCAGAGCCGCACTGCTTGGCGACCTCTTGGCCGTCCTCCTGGCCCCTTACGACGACCGGGCGGCCTTTTCCGGGCGCATCCGGATTGCCGTCCCCCGAATGGGTGTCGGGGAGCGCACCGCGACGACCCTTGCCATGGTGGTCCACGAACTTGCGACCAATTCGGTCAAGCATGGCGCCTTGTCCGCCGAGGCTGGTTCTCTCGACATTTCCAGCCGCGCCGACCACACCGACCTCTATCTCACCTGGGCCGAGACAGGCGGGCCGGAAGTCAAGTCCGCGCCGGAGATGAAGGGGTTCGGCAGCAAGCTGATCGCCCGCAGCGTGGCCGACCAGTTCCGTGGCGCCATCGACTATGATTGGCAGGCCACCGGTCTCGTCGCGACACTCCGGATGCGGAAGGATCGCCTGGCCAATTGACAGCCGCGTGCGATTCCGGTGCCGCGGGAGGGCGCGGGCCGAGCCTGAACTGGGCAAGCAGCGGGTCGGTCGACGTCTCGACATACACCGTCGAAGGCCGCGCGGCCCGGGGCGCTTGGGGCCGTTCCATTCGGCTTGCACGAGCAACGCTTGAAACCAATGCGCCCCGAAATAGATTATACGCACCTGCTTTGCGGGCGGCCGGGCGTCCGCTGTGCTCTCTGCAGACGACGAGCACGGAGGACATGTTGAGCGAGCCTATCGCAGATCCCGCCACCCTGGCAGTTGGCAACATATCGTTTCGGCACCTGGCCGACGCGATGCCCCAGATGGTGTGGTCCACGCTGCCCGACGGATCTCACGATTATTACAACGCCCAATGGTATGCCTTCACCGGCGCTCCGCCTGGCTCTACCGACGGCGAGGGGTGGAACGACATGTTCCATCCCGCGGACCAGGAGAGAGCCTGGGCCCGCTGGCGCCACAGCCTCAGAACCGGCGAACCCTATGAAATCGAGTATCGGCTGCGGCATCACAGCGGCGAGTATCGATGGACGCTGGGCCGTGCATTGCCTGTTCGCAACGAGGCTGGCGATATCGTCCGCTGGGTCGGCACCTGCACGGATATCGACGAACACAAGCGGATCGCCCAGCACAACCAGATCCTGAGCCGGGAGCTCAGCCACCGCATCAAGAATATCTTTGCGGTGATAAACGGATTGATCGGTCTGTCCGCTCGACAATTTCCCGAAGCCAAGGAATTTGCGCGGCGGCTTCAGGCGAGGATCGGCGCTCTCGGGCGCGCTCACGATTATGTTCGCCCGCACAGCGAGGAAAGCGCGCAGCAGGACGGTCCCTCCACGCTGAAGACGCTGCTCAGACAGTTGATGGGACCCTATCCGGCTCTGGACGAGGGGCGCCTGATCATCGAGGGCGACGACATGCCCGTGGACGACCGCGGCGCGACTCCGGTCGGGCTGATCTTCCATGAGCTCGCCACCAACGCGGCCAAATATGGCGCGTTATCCAGACCAGAGGGAAAGGTCCGAATCGCCTCGAGCGTGGAGGGTGGGCAGATCCGCCTGACCTGGCAGGAACGGGATGGTCCGCCGATCCGCAGCGAGCCAAAATTATCCGGCTTTGGCACCCGACTGACCGAAATCAGCGTCGTCCAGCAGCTCGGGGGCACGATTCAGAGGGAATGGAGGCCTGAGGGGCTGCTCGTGTGCATGACCCTTCCAGCCTCGGCGCTGCACCGCTCGCCGGTCTAGTTGAAGCACCGCAAGGCCGCCGGCGCTTCGGCGGGCCGGCCCTGGCGACGGGCCAACGCGAAGTGTACCGCCGAGGTCAGCGTCTCGTCATCGGTCGGCTTCGTCAGCACTCCGATCGTGCCCGCTATGCCTTCGCCCAGCAGGCGGGGATTGGCGGTTATGAACAGAACGCCGGCCTTGTTGACCGTCGCAAGCCGCTCTCCGATCTGAGGACCGGTCAGTCCGTCCCGCAGATTGAGATCGACCAATGCCAGGTCGATGTCCTGATCGGCGAACGCCAGGGCGCCTTTCAGGTCGGCGGCAACGCCGATCACCTGATAGCCGCACTCCTCGAGGATGCTCTGCATCTCCAGTGCGACCATCATCTCGTCTTCGACAATGAGAATTCTGGCGGTCATGACCCCACCAATGCCGTTCGCCGCCGAGAGTTCCTAAACTGGATCAAACTAACATCGTCCGCCAGGCGCCTGCTCACGCCTGCGCCGATCTGCGCGAGGCGTCAGGCTGTCGCCTTTAGAGGCCGGCAGCGCGAGCACGCGCCAAGTGCGCCACTCCCGGTCCCGGTAGCCGCCGGCGGTGGGGCCGGAACCCGCGACGTCGGTCCAGGCTGCACGGCTCTGTCTCGGTTCGACCCGTTGCGGACAGCCTCCGGGAGGTCAGATCGCTTCGTCCGTGGCGGCGTCGGCCGCCGGTTCCGACCCTTCCAGGGTCCGGGCGCGCTGGAGGTGGAGAGCGACCAGCGACGCGAGACAGGCCCAGGCGGCGCCGACGCTCCAGCCGGCCATGACGTCCGTCGGCCAGTGA
>DASTDX010000167.1:0-2885 GCA_035710145.1 Allosphingosinicella sp. | reverse complement strand
AGAACTGTCAATCAACCGGCCATGTGAGGCGGGGCGCGCAAACATTCGGCCGAAGCGGACATCCTGTCCGGCTCTGGTCGCAGCGCAAGGGATGGATTCCGGGGCGATGGGCGAATGACGGCACTGGCCGGTTGTTGGAATCTCGGCGGGGCGACGGCGCCGGCCGACGCCTGCGCCAGGATGCTGCAGGCGCAGCAGGCTTACGGTCCCGAAGGCCCGCTGACTCGGAGCGACGGTCCGATCACATTGGGCCGACGCCTGTTCCGAACCCTGCCTGAAGACGCGTTCGACCGCGGGCCGATGGCCGGCCGCGACGGCCGCGACCTGCTCATTGCCGACATCCGGATCGACAATCGCGCGGAGCTGGCGGCCGCTTTGGCCATCGATCCCGGCGAGCTCCGGCAGCTGGCGGATGCCGCAATCCTCATGCGCGCCCTGGAACGCTGGGGCGAGGGCGCGGTCGATCATCTGGCGGGCGACTTCGCCTTCGCCTGGTGGGACCGGCAACAGGAAAGGCTCGTCCTCGCCCGCGACTTTCTCGGCCAGAAGCCGCTCCATTATCATCGCGGCAACGGTTTCTTCGCCTTCGCCTCGATGCCGAAGGGGCTCCATGCCCTCCCGGAAATCCCGCGCGCGCCCGACCGGCGAGCGACGGCGATGTTCCTGGCCTTGCTCCCGGAGGACGGACCCGAGAGCTTTTTCGAGGGAATCTCCAAGGTGCCGGCCGGTCATGTCGTCACCGTCACCGCCTCCGGGCTTACCTCACGCCGCTACTGGGATCCGCACCCCGATCCGCTTCGGCTGAAAAATCGCGAAGATTATGAGGAAGCGCTTCGCGAGCGGCTCGACGAAGCGGTTGCGGCTCAGCTTCGCGGTTGCGGTGGCCGCGTCGCCAGCCATCTCAGCGGCGGGCTCGACAGCAGCGCCATTGCCGCGACCGCGGCCCGGCTGCTTGCGCCATCTGGCGGCACCGTCACCGCCTTCACCGCGGTTCCGCCCGAGGGGTTCGCCGGACCCGCGCCGCGCGAGACGTTCAGCGATGAGGGCCCACTCGCCGCCGAGGTCGCAAGGCTCCATCCCAATATCGAGCACGTGCTGGTGCGGTCGAAATCGCAATCGCCTCTGGCCGGTCTGGCCGACGATTATTTCTATTATGAGCGGCCGATCCTGAACCTGTGCAACTGGACCTGGATCAACGACATCCTCGCCGAAACCCGAAGCCGGGGATTGCCGATCCTCCTCAGCGGCGCCTCCGGCAACATGAGCTTCAGCTATGACGGCATGGGGCTTCTGACCCAGTTGCTGCGATCGGGCCGACTGCTTCGGCTCGCGCGCGAAGCGGCCTTGCTACGCCGCGGCGGGACCCGGGCCGGAACGATAGCCGCCCAGGCGATCGGGCCCTTCCTGCCCATCAAGCTTTGGCGATTCGTCAACCGGCTGCGCGGGGCCGATCGCTCGCTCACGGCCTACAGCGCCATCGACCCGGCCCTCGCCCGCACGATCGGCCTCGAGGCATTGGCCAAAGAGCGAGGGCTCGACCTTGATTACCGGCCCCGGGCCGATCCGGTCGAGGCGCGGATATGGTCGCTCCGCAGGATCGACCAGGGCAACTACAAGAAGGGTATCCTCGCCCGCTGGGGCGTCGACATGCGCGATCCGGCCGCCGATCGCCGGCTCGTCGAATTCTGCCTCGCGGTCCCGGCGGAACAGTTCCTCGCCGACGGCCGGACCCGGTCGCTCGCCCGCCGCGCCTTGGCCGACCGGCTGCCAGCCAGTCTGCTGAACGAAAGGCGCAAGGGCTATCAGGGGGTCGACTGGCATGTGGCGCTCGACAAGGCGCGCGCCGGAATGACAGAGGAAGTGGAAGCGATCTCCGATTGCCCTGAAGCGGCCGAGGCGATCGACACCAACATGCTGTCGCGACTGATCGCGGACTGGCCCAAGGGCACCGAATGGGACGGGCGGCAGGCCCTCTACAATTACCGGCTCGCTCTGCTTCGCGGAGTCTCTGCCGGCCGGTTCATCCGCCAGGCGCTGGGCCGGAACCGCTAGGCCCCTGCGGGTTTCGAGCTGAAGCCCGGCGCCATCAAAGACGGGTGCGCAGCGACCACAATTCCGGGAAGGCGCGCTTGGCGACGGTGGACTGGAGATAGGGCACGCCGGGGGTTCCGCCAGTGCCGCGCTTGAGACCGATGATCCGCTCGACCGTGACGACATGCTTGTGGCGCCAGGTCGCCATCGAATCGTCGAGGTCGACCAGTTTCTCGGCGAGCTGATAGAGCGGCCAGTAACGGGCGGTGTCGCGATAGACCTCGGTCCACGCGGCCTCGACCGCCTCGTTGGGCTGATAAGGCTGGCTCCAGTCGCGATCGAGCGCGACCTTGGGCAAATCGAACCCTGCTCTCGCCAAAGCGGCGTTGGCTTCATCCCACAGACTCGGCTGGTGGAGCGCTTCGGCGAGCGCGCGATGCGGCTCACTCCCTTCCGGATGGAAGCGCAGATGCCCGTCGCCCTTCAGGCCGAGCAGGAACTCGATCAGCCTGAACTGGCCGGACTGGAACCCGCTCGATGTGCCCAGAACGTCGCGGAACTGGACGTAATCGGTGGGCGTCAGGGTCGCCAGCACGTCCCAGCTCAGGGTGAGCACGGCCTGGATCCGCGAAACCCGCGAAAGGATCTTGTGCACCTCGATCAGCCGGTCGGAGCGAATCATTTCGATCGCCTGCCTCAGCTCGAGAATCGTTTGCTTGAGCCACAATTCCTTGGTCTGGTGGATGATGATGAACAGCATCTCGTCGTGATGGTCCGAGATCGGATGCTGGGCGGACAAAAGCGGCTCGAGCGCGAGATACTGGCCGTAGGTCATGTCGCTGGGCTTGGTCATG
>DASTDX010000166.1:0-31161 GCA_035710145.1 Allosphingosinicella sp. | reverse complement strand
GGCTGTCTCGCAGACGAAGCCAGCCGCTGCTCGAAAGCAGGCCGGCCTCCTCACCCAACGCCCCTTCGAAATCCCCGGCGGCGATCATCGCCACGGCGCGCGAATCGAGGTCGACCCGAACCTCGGTCTGCGTGAAGCCGCGAAGGCCATTGGCCATCATGGTGATCAGCAGAAAGGCGAGGAAGCCGGCCGAGATCATGACCGCGGCAAGACCGACGAGTCGGAACCGCCGCTCTGCTGCATAACGCTTGCGGATCCGTCGCTGGATCGCCTCGCTGTTCCAGTCGGTCGGGGTCGGGTCGACCGCGCGATCACTCATGGAATCCGTCTGAAGAGCGCTCTCACTCATAGGCTTCGCGATACTTTTTGACGACCCGGAGGGCGACGATGTTGAGGGCCAACGTCACCAGGAAGAGGACCAGCCCGAGAGCGAAAGCGGCGAGGGTCTTGGGGCTGTCAAACTCCTGGTCGCCGGTCAGCAGCTGGACGATCTGGGTCGTGACCGTGGTCACGCTTTCGAAGGGGTTGGCGGTCAGGTTGGCGGCAAGTCCGGCCGCCATCACCACGATCATCGTTTCGCCGATCGCCCGGCTGACGGCCAGCAGGACGCCTCCGACGACGCCAGGCAAAGCGGCGGGAAGGAGCACTTTCCGGATCGTCTCCGATTTCGTGGCGCCCATGGCCAGGCTGCCGTCACGCATCGCCTGCGGCACCGCGGCGATCGAATCGTCCGCCATCGAGGATACGAACGGAATGATCATGATCCCCATCACCAGTCCGGCGGCAAGTGCCGACTCGGTCGAGGACGGGATTCCGAGCGAGAGGCCGAGGTCGCGAATGGCCGGTGCGACCGTCAGCGCCGCGAAGTAGCCGTAAACGACGGTCGGGACGCCGGCGAGCATCTCCAGCGTCGGCTTCATCCAGGTCCGCACGGACGGCCTGGCATATTGGGTGAGATAGATCGCGCTCATCAGGCCGAGCGGAATCGCGACGACCATCGCAATGATCGCACCGATGAAGATGGTGCCCCAGAACAACGGAATGGCGCCGAACGCGCCGGACGAACCAGCCTGATCCGCGCGGATGGCGATCTGGGGGCTCCAGTTCAGGCCGAACAGGAATTCCAGCGGGTTCACCATGCTGAAGAAGCGCAAGGATTCGAACAGCAGGGAGAGAATGATCCCGAGCGTCGTGAGGATCGCGATCGAGGAGGCGAGCAGAAGCACGCCCATGATGATCCGTTCGACGCGAGTGCGGGCCCGGAAATTTGGCGAGACCCGGGTGAACGACCAGGCGCCCGCGGCGAAGGCGATCAGCACGGCGATCGCCAGGCCGATCCAGGAATAGAAGCTTATCGCCTGCGCGTAGACCGGCGCGAGGGCGCGAGCCTGCGGGTGGAACGCCGTGTCGGCCTGCCCGGTGGCCAGCCCATAGGCTTCGCCGAGGATGGCCGAACGCTGCATCTCGAAGCCGGGCAAGGACGCCGCTTCGGGGCTTGCCATTACCTGGCTGTAGATGAGGTTGCCGGAGATATTGCTCCAGAAAGCGAGGAAGACCAAAGCCGGGACGATCGTCCACAAGGCGACGTACCAGCCATGCTGGGCCGGGAGCGAGTGGGGCCGCGGCTTGCCCGGTCCCGCGAAGGCCGCAGCGCGGGCGCGGGCCGTCAGCCAGGCGAGTACGCCAAGGCCGATGATCAGCAGAGCAATCGCGGCAAGCGGCACTTTTGGATTCCCAATCAAAGAAGAAGCGCCGGGCTCCTCATCGAAGAGCCCGGCGCCTTATCGCAACTATTGGAGGTCGGCTACCGTCACCGGACGCGGGTTCTGGATCGCCTGGAGCGCCGACTGACGCTCGGCGTCGGTCAACGGGATAAGGCCGCGCTGAGCGAGATACCCGCCGGGGCCCCAGGCTTCGCCATAAGCCGTCAGGAACTGGCGAAGACCAGGAATGACGTCGAGATGTTCGCCCTTCACGTAGATGTAGAGCTTGCGGGCACCGGGGTAGGAGAAGTCGCCGATCGTCGCCGCGGTAGGGGCGACGCCGGCGAGAGGAATGCCGCGGACCCGGGCCTGGTTTTCCTCGAGATAGGAATAACCCAGCACGCCGATCGCGCCTTCATTCTCGGAGACTCGTTGGACGAGGAGGTTGTCGTTCTCGCCCGCCTCGATGAAGGCGCCATCTTCGCGGATCTGGGTGCAGGTCTGCTTGTGCCGATCCTCGTCGCTGGCCTTGAGCGCTTCCATCGCCGGATCGGTGTTGCAGCCTTTGTCGAGGATGAGCTCGGCGAAGCTGTCGCGCGTTCCGGACGTCGGCGGCGGTCCGTAGACCCTGATCGCCACCGCCGGCAAAGCCGGATTGACGTCGCGCCAGGTGCGGGCCGTCTGCGGCCGGCCGAACGGGTTGGCCGCGAGCGCAGCATAGACGTCACGGGCGGTCAGCTGGAAGCCCGTCGACCGCTCCGCCGATTCGACCAGAGCGAGGCCGTCGATGCCGACCGGGATCTCGATGATCTGGTTGACGCCGTTGCGGTTGCAAAGCTCGATCTCGCTCGCCTTGATGCGCCGAGACGCGTTGGCGATATCCGGATGCTGAGCGCCGACGCCGCCGCAGAACAGGTTGATTCCGCCGCCGGTGCCGGTCGATTCGACGACCGCGCGCATCCCGGCATTGGCTTGCTGGAAGCGTTCGGCGACGGCCTGCGAGAACGGATAGACGGTCGACGAACCGACGATCCGGATTTCCTGGCGGGAGGCGGTCTGTCCGCCACTGCCGGTCGGCCCCTCACCGCAGCCGGCCAGGCCAATCGCCGCCGCTGCCAATATCAACAAGCTCTTCTTCAACTTCGCCTCCATCCGATCACTCCTCGTGGGAGTCCGAGTTTCCGATAGTCTCCGACGGCGAGTCTTCTGTGACAGGCATGTGACTGTTTGATGACAAGGCCAAAGCGGGGCCGGGATCGAAGCGCGGCAGATAGACCCTCACCGACGTTCCCTTGCCCGGCTTGCTCACGATCTCGAGCCGGCCGCGATGGCGCTGGGCGATATGCTTGGCGATGGCCAGCCCAAGACCGGTCCCGCCGCCGGCGCGGCTCCGACCCGGATCGACCCGATAGAATCGTTCGGTCAGGCGCGGGATATGCTCCGGCGCGATGCCGTCGCCTTCGTCCATCACCCTCACGCGCAGAAGCGAGCCCGCATCTTCGACCCGGATCCGGACCGGAGTGCCGGCTCGGCCGTATTTGAGGGCGTTGGTGACGAGGTTGTTGAACAATTGCGCAAGCTGCGCCCGGTCGCCCGGGACGACGGCGGCCTCAGTTTCCCTTTCCACCACCACCTGTGAACCGCGCGATTCCGCCATCGTCCGGCAGGCGTCGACGACCGAATCGAGCAGGGACGGGATATCGACCGGCTCACGCGGAAGGGAAAAGCGGTCGGCCTCGATCCGCGACAGCGACATCAGGTCCTCGACGAGGTTCCGCATCCGCGCCGCTTCCTCGGACATGATTTTCAGGAAGCGCTTGCGGGTCGCCGGATCGGCGGCCGCTTCGTCATCCTCCAGTGTCTCCAGGAACCCGAGCAGAGTCGCCAGCGGCGTTCTCAGCTCATGGCTGGCATTGGCGACGAAATCGGCGCGCATCTTCTCGACCGCGCGGGCGGCGCTAAGATCATTAAGGCGGACGAGGCTGCCGTCCGGCGGAAGCCGGGTGACGGTCATCGACCAGTGGCTGTCGACGTCGCCCAGTCCGACGAGGTCGATCTCGCCTTCGACCTCCGTGCCCGGCGCCATGTTCAGCCGTTCCGCCGCGGCCGGGTGCCTGATCGCAAGCCGCGCGTCACCCCCCTCGATATGGTCGCCGAGCAGGTCCCGAGCGGCCTGGTTGGCGAGCAGGATCCGGCGATTGCGGACGATCATCAGCGGCGTGCCGACCGCGTCGAGGAGGTCGGCGACCTCGGGCAATCGGGGGTCTGGTTTCGTACCCTGACCAATGGTGCGGCTCACCGATTCGGCGCTCGGAGCGACGGCGAATGCCGCCATTCCGGCAAGGCAGGCCAGTAGCGCTGCCGTCGGGGTCGCGCCGATCCATATGGCGATTGCGACGCCGATGGCGCCGACCAGCAGGGCTGCGACGATTCGGCGGATGATCGCCTCCTTTCCCGGGCGGCCTTACTCCTCGACCCGCCGGCCGCGCCACCCTGGCGGAGCGCCTGACGCCGGATCCGGCAGTGCAATCAGGTCGGCGCCGTCGATCCTGCCCCGATAGACCTTCGGCCCTCCAGGCATTTCGACGGTGAAGTCGAGTTCGGTCCCACGCAGCGCTGCCGAGGTTATGTTGCGAACGCCATGGTTCCCGCTCAGGGTCCCGCGAACGTCCTGGAACCTCTGGTCGAGCTCGAGCAGGTGGATCGTGCCATCGGCCTCGGTCAGGGCCCAGCGCCCGCCGGCGGCCCCCGGAACGACCCAGAGGAAGATTCGGCGGCCGTCATGCGTTTCTTCGCGATCGGCACGCCAATCGCCCATGTTGAAGGCGTGGCTGACGATCCGTGCGCCGGGGTGAAGTTCGGTGAGCAGGCGGGGGCGAAGCGCCAGGTTGAGTTCCGGAAGCAGATAGAGAGCGACGACGGAGGCGTCGAAAATCGGCGTCCGGAACAAGTCCTGGCGACGAAACCGGGCGCGGCTTTCCACGCCGGCGATTCGGGCAGCAGCGGCGGCCTCACGCACCCGAAGGGCGTCCAGGTCCACTCCGAGCGAGCGCGCCCCGCGGCGCGCCGCGGCCACCGCGATTCGGCCGTCTCCGCAGCCCAGATCGATCAGATAGTCCGACTCGCTCACGCCGGCGAGGTCGAGCATGCGTTCGACCAGCCGATGCGGCGTCGGGACGAATGGCGCGTCGAGACCGGGCTCGGCGGCAGACGCCGGAAAGGCCGCAGCCGCGGCGACGAGGGCAAGGGCCTGGCGGCGGCTGACGTCGGCGAACATGCTTCATGATAACAGCGGATGGCTATCGGGCCAGTGGCGCTTGCATCGCGCCACCGGCGCCGCCATCTCGCCATCATGACGACACCGCCGCTCAAGGCCATGATCATCCCGGTCACACCGCTCCAGCAGAATTGCTGCCTGATCTGGTGCACCGAGACGATGAAAGGCGCCTTCACCGATCCGGGCGGAGACCTCGACCGACTGAAGGCCGCCGCGGCTGCCCAGAACGTGACGATCGAGAAACTGCTCCTGACCCATGGCCACATCGATCATTGCGGGTCGGCGAAGATCCTCGCCGAGGAACTCGAAGTGCCGATCGAGGGGCCCCACGAGGCGGATCGCTTCTGGATCTCCAGGCTCGAAGATGATGGGCGGACTTACGGGATCCAGGGCAAGACGTTCGAATCCGACCGCTGGCTCCAAAATGGCGACCAGGTGACCGTCGGCAAGCTCGTCTTCGACGTCTATCATTGCCCCGGCCACACGCCGGGACACGTCGTGTTCCATCACCCAGCCTCGCGGCTGGCCATCGTCGGCGACGTCCTGTTCCAGGGCTCGATCGGCCGCACGGATTTTCCGATGGGCAATCACCAGGATCTCATCGACGCGATCACGACCCGACTCTGGCCGCTCGGCGACGAGACCGCCTTTGTCCCAGGTCACGGACCGATGAGCACCTTCGGACAGGAGCGGCGGACCAATCCCTTCGTCGCCGACCGGGTCCTCGCCCGAAGCTAGCTGGAAGCGGCGCTTCGAACCGGCGAGACATCGAACCCGCCACGGATGGGCGGGCTCTGATAAGCAAGAATGATCGCGTAGATTCCAAGGCCCAGCAGGACGATCCAACTGACCGAAATCCCGCCGACCCGAAGCGCGTTGGCCCCGGGCCGGTCCATGCCGAAGGCGTGGGCGATCCGGGCAAGGATGAACAGGATGGCCGCCCCCCAGAGCCACAGGTCGCCGCCGGTCGCGAACTCGAGCAGGACCAGAAGAATCAGGAATATCGGGACATTCTCGGAAAAGTTGGCGTGCGCGCGCATTCGCCGCTGAAGCACCTCGTTGCCGCCGTCGCCCACGGCGATCTTCAGCGGACGCCGCAAACGGCTGACCCGTAGGCTCAACCAGACATTGAGAATCGCGGCGGCGCCGGCGATGGTGAGCGAGATCGGCATGATCATCGGATAAACCCCCTGCCGGCAGACTCGCACGGCCGGCAGCGGCTTGCAACGGCTCGCGAAATCGCTATAGGCGGCGCCTTCATGCGAGAGCACCAGGCCGCGAGGCCAGCGGCCTACCCAGCCGTTGACCATTGGCCCAGCGCTCGCCACATCAGTCAACCGATTTGATTGGAACAGGTGCCACCATGGCGGTCCCCAAAAGAAAAACGTCGCCGTCGAAGCGGAACATGCGCCGCAGCCACGACGCGCTTAAGCCGACCCAATATCAGGAATGCCCGAATTGCGGAGAGCTCCGCCTGCCGCACAATCTGTGCGTCAGCTGCGGCCACTACAAGGGTCGTGAAATCCTGAAGACCGAGGCGTAAGACGCCCCGAGCTTCGTAGAGGAGAAGGTCACAGGTGGGCAGCGGGCCACGAATCGCAATCGACGCGATGGGTGGCGATACCGGCCCGGCGGTGATGGTCGCCGGGGCGGCGAGGGCCCGTGAGCGCCGCGCCGACCTGAGCTTCCTGATGTTCGGCGATCGCTCCGCGATCGAGGAAGAGATCAACAAACACAATGGCCTCGCGGCGGCCTGCAAGGTCGTCCATTGCGACGAAGTCATTTCGGGCAGCGAAAAGCCGAGCCAGGCCATCCGGCGCGCCAAGACGACCTCAATGGGACGAACCATTGCCGCCGTGAAAACGGGCGAGGCGCAGGCTGCCGTCTCGGGCGGTAACACCGGCGCCCTCATGGCCATGGCGAAGCTGGCGCTCAGGACGATGCCGGGGATCGATCGCCCGGCGCTCGCCGCCTTGCTGCCGACCCTCGGCGACAACGACCTCGTCATGCTCGATCTCGGCGCCAACACCGAATGCGACGTCCAGAATCTCGTCCAGTTCGCGGTAATGGGGGCGGCTTATGCCCGTGTCGTCCTCGATCTCGAGCGGCCGCGCCTGCAATTGCTCAACATCGGCACCGAGGAGCTCAAGGGGACGGACGAGCTCAAGCAGGCGGCGGCGATACTTCGGGCGGCCACCGATCTGGGGATGCGATTCGACGGCTTCATCGAAGGCGACAAGATCTCGCGCGGCGGCGCCGATGTCGTCGTGACCGACGGATTTTCCGGGAATATCGCGCTCAAATCAGTCGAGGGCACCGCCCGTTTCGTCACCGATCTGCTTCGCCGCGCCTTCACCAGCTCGGTCCGTTCCAAAATCGGCTTCCTGATTTCTAGACCGGCGACCGAGCTGCTGCGCCACCATCTCGATCCAAACAACCATAATGGCGCCGTTTTCCTCGGCCTCAACGGGCTGGTCGTGAAAAGCCACGGCAGCGCAACCGACAAGGGCGTCGCGAACGCGATCAGGGTGGCGGCGCGGATGGTGCGCGAAGACCTGACCCGGAAGATTACCGAGGATCTGGCGCGGGTTTCCGCACAGCGCGAACCGGTGGCCGCGAAATGAATCGGCGCTCGATCATCGCCGGGACGGGCTCGGCGCTGCCACCGCGGCGAGTCACCAACGCCGAGCTGGCCGAACGGGTCGAGACGACTCACGAATGGATCGTGGAGCGAACCGGAATCGAAGCGCGGCATATCGCCGGCGACGGCGAGACTACCGCGACGCTCGCCACCGAAGCGGCCCGCAAGGCGATCGAGGCGGCCGGGATCAGAGCCGACCAGATCGGTCTCATCGTTCTTGCCACCGCGACCCCTGACCAGACCTTCCCGGCGAGCGCGACTCGCGTGCAGACGGCATTGGGGATCGACGATTGCATCGCCTTCGACGTGCAGGCGGTGTGCACCGGTTTTCTCTACGCGCTGTCGATCGCCGACAACATGATGAAGGGGGGCATGGCCGATCATGCGCTCGTCATCGGGTCGGAAACGTTCAGCCGCATTCTCGACTGGGAGGACCGGGCGACCTGCGTCCTGTTCGGCGATGGTGCCGGTGCCATCGTCCTCAAGGCACAGGATTCGGATGACCAGGGCATCCTCGCGACCCGACTCCACGCCGACGGACGCCACAACGATCTGCTCTATGTCGACGGCGGTGTGTCGACCACCGGGACGGTCGGCAAGCTTCGGATGAAGGGCAAGGAGGTCTTTCGCCACGCGGTGGTCAACCTCGCCGATGTTCTTCTCGAGACCCTGGCTGCCGCCGGCCATCGCGCCGAGGAAGTCGACTGGGTGGTCCCGCACCAGGCCAACAAGAGGATTCTCGACGCGACCGCCAGGAAGCTCGGCCTGGATCCGGCACGGGTCATCGTCACCGTCGATCAGCATGCGAACACCTCGGCAGCCTCGGTTCCGCTCGCCCTGGACGTGGCCGTCAGGGACGGCCGGATTCAGCGCGGCGATCTCCTTGTCCTCGAGGCGATGGGCGGCGGATTCACGTGGGGCGCCGCGGTCGTACGTTATTGACGTCATTGGATGTGCTGGATTGCGCTCGCAGCCTAGCTGGACTAAAGTTTGTTATTGAATCGGGAGGGGCAAACCTCATGGCTGACGCAGGAACGATCAGGAAGCCGGCCGTCGGAACGCTGACCCGTGCGGACCTGGCCGATATCGTCCATCGGGAAATCGGACTTTCCCGCGCTGATTCGGCGGGGATCGTCGAGCGCATCCTGCACCACATGTGCTACGCTCTCTCGGAAGGGCAGAACGTGAAGATTTCCGGCTTCGGAAGCTTCATTCTGCGCGACAAGGGCGAGCGGATCGGCCGCAACCCGAAGACGGGCGTCGAAGTCCCGATCGCACCGCGGCGGGTGCTCACCTTCCGCGCCAGCCAAACGATGCGCGAGCGGATCGCCGGCGCGGACTGAAACGGCTGATGGCCGAGCCGATCCGCAAGAGCGAACAGGCCTTCCGGACGATCGGCGAGCTTGCCGAAGACCTGGGCGTTCCCCAGCATATCCTGCGTTACTGGGAGACTCGCTTTCCCCAGCTTCGGCCACTGCAACGCGCCGGAAACCGGCGTTATTACCGGCAGGACGACGTCGCTTTGGCGAAGCGGATCCATCGGCTCCTCAATCAGGAGGGCTATACGATCCGCGGGGTCCAGCAATTGCTGGCGAAGGGCGAAGTTGGAACCACCGCCGAACCCGCAGCAGCGACTTCGCCGCCATCTCCCCAGAGCTCCGGGGTCCCAGTCGAGGGATTGCGGGAGCTGCGCGATCATCTCGCCCGCGCGCTCGAGGAAAGCGCCGTCTAGGGCATACTCGCTGATTATTCGACGGCAGCCAGGGCCAGCGGTGGTCAGTGGCCTTCCTGATCGGGGCCGAGCCTTGGATCGAGGTCACGGGGCCGGATCAAAGCCTGCAATTGTCCAATGCCTTCGTCCACGTCCGTCCAGCCATCGACGGGCAGGCGGATCTCCGCCAGCGTCGCGGTCGGATACTTGATCGCCACTTCGTCGCGCAGCCCATTGCCATCGTCGCGAGTCAGGAACATCGCCAGAAGCTCGAGCCCGGGATTATGGCCGACGATCAGCAGCCGCTCCACTTCGTCATCGGTCTCGCGAATGACCTCGAGCAGGGTCGCCAGCGGGGCCAAATAGAGCCGCTCGTCATAATCGGGCTGGATAAGCCGGCCGTAACCGTCGACCACGTCGGACAGGGTCTCGACGACCCGCACGGCCGGCGAGGCGACGACCCGATCGAAGCCGAGTTGGCGCGCGCGCATTTCCTGTCCGATCGTCTGCGCGGCCTTGCGGCCCCTCCGGTTGAGCGGCCGATCGAAGTCGCGCGCCACCGGGTCGTTCCAGCCCGATTTAGCGTGTCGCAGCAGGGTCAGTATCTTCATGGGCTCGTTCGACATAATGCGGCGCTTCGACAGAGGACAGGCGCGATCTTACCCGATCGATGGCGTCGGCAAGATGAACACGAGAGATGGCGACGCCCGGAGGAAAGGCACTGAGCAGCCGCGATGGCGTCGCCGCCGACAGCAAGACGAACATGCCGCAGTCCTCCTGGCGGCGGATCAGCCGGCCGAAGGCCTGTGCGAGCCGCGCCCGAACGACTCGGTCGTCATAGGCCGACCCGCCCCCCGCCGCCCGCCGCGCCGCATGAAGAACGGTGGGCCGTGGCCAGGGAACGCCCTCCATCACCACCAGGCGAAGCGACTCCCCCGGAACGTCGACGCCGTCGCGAAGCGCGTCGGTTCCTAGCAACGAGGCCCGCGGATCGTCGCGGAAGATGTCGACCAGAGTGCCGGTGTCGATCGGGTCCACATGCTGGGCGTAAAGGGGCAAGCCGATACGGGCGAGGCGATCGGCAATGCGGGCATGAACTGCGCGCAAGCGCTGGACGGCCGTGAACAGGCCAAGGGTACCGCCATCGGCGGCTTCGATCAGCCGCGCATAGGCACCCGCCAAAGCGGCGGGATCGCCTTTCTTCACGTCGGTGACGATCAGGACCTCGCTATTGGCCGCATAATCGAAGGGACTGGGCGCCTCGAAGCGGGCGGCCGCTGTCGGCAGGTGGCAGGCGCCGGTGCGGGCTTCCGCCGTCGCCCAATCGTCGCCCCCCCGAAGAGTTGCGGACGTGACGAGGACGCCGTGCGCCGGCTTCAGCACGGTCTCCGCCAAAGGGCGCGTCGGATCAAGCCAGCGGCGATGAAGCCCGACGTCATATTCGCGGCCCTCGACCCGTTCGACCGCCAGCCAATCGACGAAATCCGGATCCGCGGGACCACCGATCCGGGAAGCCAGAGCGATCCAGCCCTGAAGGGTCTGGACCCGCCACCCGAGACCGCCGATCGCGCCTTCGACACGGGCGCGCGCCTGCGGATCGAGCCAGTCCGGAGAATCCTCGATCACCGCCTCGAGACGCTTGCCCAGCGCGATCAGCGGCCGAACCAGCAGCTCCAGGGCCTGGACCGCCGGGGCGGCGGCGTCGACCATATCCGGATCCGGCTCCGCCAGCTCCGTCTCGATGCCGTAGCCGGCATCCTGGGCCGAGGCGCGGGCGTAGACGCTGCCTCGCACCGCCGCGAGCAGCTTCTCGACCGGCCCGAACGGGATACCTTCGGCCAGCCTTTGCAGCCAACCGTCGCCCGGAAGCGCCGCAGCCATCTGCACCGCCGCTTCGAGCGCCAGCCCGCCCGCCTCGTCGTAGGAGGCGACATCCATCAGTCTGGCGGCAAGGCCGCGGCGCCGTCCCCGCGATTTGCCTTCAGGTCCGAGGACCCAGCGTCTCAACTCGATCGTCTCCTGGCCGGTCAAGGCGGCGCCGAAAGTGGAGTCGGCGGCGTCGAACAGATGATGGCCCTCGTCGAACACGATCCGGGTCGGCGGGTTGCCGCCATCGCGGCCGCGCGCCGCGTTGATCATCAGCAGCGCATGATTGGCGATGACCAGGTCGGCGTCCTGGCTGGCCCGGGTCGAACGCTCGATGAAGCAGCGGCGGTAATGCGGGCATCCGGCATAGACGCATTCACCCCGGCGGTCGGTCAATGCGGTTGCTCCGGCGCGGCGGAAAAGGCTGGTGAGCCAGCCTGGCAGATCGCCACCGATCATGTCGCCGTCCCGGCTGTAGGCCGCCCAGCGCGCGACCAGCTGGGCAAGCACCGCCGCTCGCCCGGCAAAGCCGCCCTGGAGGGCGTCCTCCAGATTGAGCAGACACAGATAATTTTCCCGGCCCTTGCGGATCACGACCTTTCGCCGGCGCTGCTCATCATCGGCGAACAGCCGACCGCTTTCCCGGTCGAGCTGGCGCTGCAGGGCCTTGGTGAAGGTCGAGACCCACACGGCCCCGTCAGCCTTGGCAGCCCACAAAGATGCCGGAGCTAGATAGGCCAGGGTCTTGCCGATCCCGGTCCCGGCTTCGGCAAGCAGGAGAATGGGATGGTCCGGCTGACGGCGCGGGGCGAAGACGGCGGCGGCCGCTGCCGCATAATCGCGCTGGCCCTGTCGGGGTTCTGCGCCTCGTCCCACAAGCGTCTGCAGCCGGTCGACGGCCTCGCCGCCGGCGATGCTCGCCGCCCTCGGCTGCGGTCGGCCGCCCTTTTCCTCCCATTCCGGAAGCCGGCTGAACAGCCAGCGTTCGTCCCGCTCCGGACGTCGAAGCCGCGACGTTACGGCCGCGCTCCACGGCCAGCGCAAGCGGGCGAGTGCCTGCGACGTCGCCCAGGCGCCCTCCCGTTCCGGCCAGTCGCCGCCGAGCCTGTCGAGCAGAACCGACGCCGCCTGCCGAAGCAAGGCGACGGCTTCGGCCTCGCTGCCCGGCTCCTCGAGATCCAGAGCGTGCGCAAGGCCCTTCGGAGTCGGCACCGCGAACCGGGCAGGATGGACGAAGGCAAACAGTTCGAGCAGATCGAGACCGGAAAGATCGGGATAACCGAGCCGGTTGCCGACCAGAGGCGCGTTCAGCATCATCATCGGCGTTTCCGCTGCGCGGGCGATCGCCTCGCCTCGGCCGACCGCTTCCACGCGGCCATCCGCGGTCGCGATCCAGATTCCGCCATGGGTTGCGTGAAGCGCCGGATAAGGCAAAGAGGCCGCCATCCACCGTGCATGGACCGGGCGGAACGAAAGGGCAACAGTGACGGTCTCAGCCGAGCTTCGCGAAGCGGCAAAGGTCTCCAAGGCATGGCCTTACGAAGAGGCCCGGAAGCTTCTGAAGCGTTATCCGGACGGCCCCGGCGACCGGCCGATCCTGTTCGAGACCGGTTACGGTCCATCGGGCCTGCCTCATCTCGGCACCTTCCAGGAGGTCGCCCGGACTTTGATGGTCAAGCATGCCCTGACCGAAATGGCCGACTGGCCGAGCCGACTCGTCGCCTTTTCCGACGACATGGACGGAATGCGCAAGGTCCCGCCCGGCGTGCCGCATCAGGACATGATGCACGCCCATATCGATCAGCCGCTGTCGGTCGTGCCGGACCCATATGGCTGCGGTCACAAGAGCTATGCGGATCACAATAACGGCCTTCTCCGCCAGTTCCTCGACCGGTTCGATTTCGAGTATGAGTTCCTCGCCAGCTCCGAATGCTATCTTTCAGGCCGCTTCGACGAGGCCCTGAAGCAGGTCCTTCGCCGTTATGACGCCATATTGGACGTGATGTTGCCGACACTGGGCGAGGAACGTCGCAAGACCTATTCCCCGGTGCTTCCGATCAGCCCCACCAGCGGCAAGGTGCTCCAGGTCGCGGTCGAGGTTATCGATCCCGAACAGGGCCTGATAGCGTTCGTCGACGAAGGCCAGCGGATCGAGCGATCGATCCTGTCGGGCGGTGCAAAGCTGCAATGGAAGGTCGACTGGGCGATGCGCTGGGCGGCGCTCGGAGTCGATTACGAGATGTCCGGCAAGGACCTGATCGACAGCGTCACCCAGAGCAGCAAGATCGCCCGGATCCTCGGCGCCCGGCCACCGGAAGGCTTCAATTACGAGATGTTCCTCGACGAGAATGGCGAGAAGATCTCGAAGACCAAGGGGAACGGCGTCACCATCGACGAGTGGCTGACCTACGCGCCCGAGGAGAGCCTGGCCTTCTACATCTACCGCGATCCGCGCAAGGCGAAGCAATTGAGCTTCTCGGTCATCCCCAAGGCGGTCGACGAATATTACCAGTTCCTCGCGGCGTATCCCGGCCAGGAACTCGACAAGAAGCTCGGCAACCCGGTTCACCACGTCCATCACGGTGACGTGCCGGCGGCGCGGATGCCGATCAGCTTTGCCTTGCTGTTGAACCTGGTGGCAGTGGCCTCGACCGACGACAAGGACCTGCTCTGGGGTTTCGTGAAGCGTTATTGCCCGGAGGCATCGCCGGCCAGCCATCCCGAACTCGACCGGCTGCTCGATTTCGCCTTGGCGTATTTCCGCGACTTCATCGTCAATTCGCTGCGCCACCGCCCGCCGACCGAGATCGAGGCGGGCGCCCTCCGAGACCTGGATTCGCGTCTTGCTGCCCTGACCGACGAGGCCGACGCCGAAGCAATCCAGACCGAGGTCTACGAGGTCGGCAAGGCCCACGCGTTCGAGACCCTGCGCGACTGGTTCAAGGCGCTCTACGAGACTTTGCTCGGCACCAGCCAGGGACCGCGTATGGGCAGCTTCATCGCCTTGTACGGCATCGACAACAGCCGCCGGCTGATCGCCGAGGCCCTCGCGTCACACGAGGGGAAGGTCCGCTAGCTTGCTCGCCGGCGCGCGATCCAGTCGTCGATCTTGCGTTCGAGCACGATCAGCGGAAGGGCGCCCGTGTTCAACACCTGGGCATGGAAATCGCGCAGGTCGAAGCGGTCCCCCAGCGCCTGCTCGGCCCGCGCGCGAAGCTCCAGGATCTTGAGCTGACCGATCTTGTAGGCCAGCGCCTGCCCGGGATTGGCGATGTAGCGCTCGACCTCGTTGGTGACCTGGGTTTCGCTCAGGCCGCCATTTTCGAGCATGTAGGCGATCGCCTGCTCGCGGGTCCAACCCTTGGCGTGGATGCCGGTGTCCACGACCAGCCGCATGGCCCGATACATGTCGGCATTGAGTCCGCCGAACCGCTGATAGGGATCGGTCTCCATATTGAGCTCGTCCCACAAGGTCTCCGCATAGAGCGCCCAGCCTTCGACGAAGGCGGTGTTGCCGCCGAAGCGCATGAAGTTGGGTAACGCTTCATTTTCCTGGGCCAGGCTGATCTGGAAATGATGGCCCGGCGCGCCTTCGTGGAGATAGAGCGCCTCCATCCCGTAGGTTCGGCGCGAAGGCAGATCAAAGGCATTGTAATAGAAGATTCCGGGACGCGACCCGTCCGGCGTCCCCTGCTGGTATGATCCCTGAGACGCGTTGCGCTCTCGAAACTCCTCGACCTCCCTGATCTCGAGCCGGGTCCGCGGAAGGGTCGAGAAATATTCGCCGATCCGGGCGTCGACGCGTCGGCCGATCTCGTAATAGCCCTCCCGCATCCAGTCCCGGCTCGCCGGCTCGAAACGGGGATCGGTCCGCAGATGCGCGAGGAACTGGGCGAGGGTTCCGTCGAACCCGACCCGCTCCCTGATCGCCTCCATCTCGGCCCGGTTACGGGCGACTTCCCGGAGCCCGACCTCGTGTACGTAATCGGCGGTCAAAGGCAGTGTCGTGTTCTGCCGGATCAGCGAGCGGTAAAGGGCCGGCCCACCGCGCATGTGGACCAGGCCGGCGCCTTCGCGAGCGCGCGGCAGATAGTCGTCGCGAAGGAAATCGCGCAGGCGCCGGTAGGCGGGGTTGATATCGTCGACGATGGCGGCGCGGTGCGCGAGGCGAAGTCGTTCGCGTTCCGCTTCCGGCACGGTCTCCGGGAAATTCTGAACTGGCCCGTAGAGAGGCGATTCCTCGGGTGCGGCGGCGAGCTGGGTATCCAGCTGGCCGATGACGTTGCGGATCGTCAGCTGGCTTTCGACGACCCCCGAGGCGAGGCCCTCCCGAAAGCGGACGATTGCAAGGTCGATTCCGCGCACGAAGTCGTGGTGCCGCTTCAGGTTGTTCTCATAGTCCTCGACGTTGCGAAACGGGGCTGCATTCCGGCCGGACGCGAAGACCGGATAGAAAGTGTGGAAGCCGGTGAAGTGGTTGATCGGCCTGACCGCGGTCAGCGCCAACATGTCCGGGGCGACGTTGGCGAGATCGTCCTCGCGCTGATACTTGAACACGTCATAGGCGATCCGGTCGGTCTCGTTCAGCGCCTCCCGATCGATCGCGGCGAGGGCAGCGAGATCCTCCTGCGCCGCCGATCGCTCGCCGGCAAAATATTCGTCGCTGAGAAAGTCGCCGAGCCGGTCGGCATAACGATAATCACCCCGAAACATGCCGGCGAGGGGATTGCGTCGCAGATTGGCTTCGTCGCTGGCCCGGAACAGGGCGTGGAGCCGCTCTCCTGCGCTTTCGACCGCCGCCGTCGGCGGCGCTGCGACTGCAGCGGGGGGCGGAACATTGGTGCTGCAGCCGGCAATGAGCGAGGCGGCGGTGAGCAGAGCGAAACGGATCGTCATCGATAGTCCCCCTGGGTCAGGCACGGCGGCTGGCAATCCAGTCGTCGATCTTGCGCTCGAGCACCGTCATCGGCAGGGCGCCGGTCATCAGCACCTGGGCGTGGAAGTCGCGAAGGTCGAAGCGGTCTCCGAGCGCCTGCTCCGCTCGCGCACGGAGCTCCAGGATCTTGAGCTGGCCGATCTTGTAGGCCAGCGCCTGTCCCGGAATGGCGATGTAGCGCTCGACCTCGGCGGTAACTTCCGTCTCGCTGAGGCCGCTATTGTCGAGCATGTAGCGGATCGCCTGCTCGCGGGTCCAACCCTTGGCGTGGATGCCGGTATCCACCACCAGCCGCATTGCCCGAAGCATCTCGTCGTTGAGGCCGCCGAAGCGCTGATAGGGATCGGTCTCCATGCCCAGCTCGTCCCACAGGGTCTCCGCGTAGAGCGCCCAGCCCTCGACGAAGGCGGTGCCGCCGCCGAAGCGCATGAAGCTCGGCAGCGCCTCGTTTTCCTGGGCCAGGCTGATCTGGAAATGATGCCCCGGCGCGCCTTCGTGGAGATAGAGCGTCTCCATCCCGGACGTCCGGCGCGAGGGCAGATCATAGGCATTGTAATAGAATATTCCGGGTCGCGACCCATCCGGTGCGCCCTGATTATAGGAGCCGCCCGCCTCGGTCCGCTCGCGGAACGCCTCGACCTCGCGGATCTCCAGACGGGTCCGCGGAATGGTCGAGAAATATTCGCGGATCCTGGCATCGACGCGCCGGCCGATCGCGTAATAATTGTCCCTCAGCCATTCGCGGCTTGGCGGTTCGAAGCGCGGGTCGGTGCGGATATATTCGAAGAACTGGCCCAGCGTGCCCTGATATTCGACCCGCTGCCTGATGGCTTCCATTTCGCCACGAATCCGGGCGACTTCGCTGAGACCCAGATCGTGGACGTAATCGGCCGTCAGCGGGAGCGTCGTGTTCTTCTCGATCAGCCGGCGATAGAGGACGTCGCCGCCGCGCATGTGGACCAGCCCCGCGCCGTCGCGGGCCCGCGGCAGATATTCGTTCTGCAGGAAGTAACGAAGCCGGCGATAGGCCGGGAAGATCGTGTCCCGGACCGCCGCCAGATAGGCCTGGCGCAGCCGGGGCCGCTCGGCTTCGGGGACGCCTTCCGGGAAATTGAGCGCCGGCGCATAATAAGGCGACGCCTCGGGCGCATCGGCGAGTTGGCTGTCGAGCTGGGCGATGACGTTGCGGATCGTGAGCTTCGTATCGACGACTCCGGATTGAAGACCCTGGCGGAACCGGTCGATCGTCCGGTCGAGGCCGACCACCATCCCCGCATGGCGCCTCAGATTGTTCTCATAGTCCTGGACGTTGTTGAAAGGGGCGGCGCTCCGCCCGGACGCAAATACCGGGTAGAAGATCTGCACGCCGCTGAAATGGTTGAGCGGTCGGACGGCGGTCAGCGTCAGAATGGACGGCTGGAGGTCGGCGAGATTGTCTTCGGTCTGATATTTGAAGACGTCGTAAGCCAGCTGGTCGGTCGGGTTCAAAGCCGCCCGGTCGATCGCCGCCAGCGCTGCCAGGTCCTGCTCCGCCGCGGCTCTCTCGGCGTCGAAATATTCGTCGCTGATATAGTCGCCGAAGCGGTCGGCGTAACGCATGTCGCCCCGGAAGATGGCGGACAGCGGATTGCGGCGAAGGCTGGCCTCGTCGCTGTCCCGGAACAGTTGCTGGAGACGGGCGCTGGCGTCGCTTTGTGTCCCCGCGGTTGCCGCGGTCGCCGGAGGCGTGGCCTGCGCGCTGGCCGAAGCCGGGTCCGGATCCGCGGCCGAAGCGCACGCGGACAGCAAAAGGGCCAGATTGGCAGCTAGCAGCGCAGATCGCATCCGTCCGTCCTTCCAAGTGTGTTGCAGCTGTAAAACAGCCGTGAGCGGACCGCAAGCGGCCAGCGGGCCTAGTAGGTCGGCACGGTCGTCGCCGACCAGGGCCGTTCGCGAAACCATTTGGTGATCACATATTTGGTGCCGGCGGTAACCGGCATGGCGCGGTGCATCGAGTAGGGATTGGGAGTCCCGACCCCGTCGAGATTGTTCCAGATGAGGAGGTTGCCGGCCCGGGGCGTGACCCGGATATCGGCCTTCTCGAAGACGGTCTGCCCGCCGCCCTCCGGCGTGTTCAGGAAGATCATCGCCGTCCAGGTGCGCTGGCCGCCGCAGCGCTCCATCTCCGGCCAGTAGGGCTGGTCGGTGTAGAAGAAATCGTGGTGGGCCTTGAACTGCTGGCCGATCGCGTAACGTTGTCCCTGGACGGTTTCGCCATGGGCATAAGGGATCCCGGTCAAATCGGTGATCCTGTCCTCGACCTGGCGCACGATCGGGTGGCCCGGCTTCAGGTTGCAGCTCTCGCTGGTCCGGAATTCCGGGTCCTCGTTGGGCGACAATAACTGGGAGGGGACCCGTTCCTGGTCAATCAGGGCCATCATCGCCTGGCATTCGGCGGTGTTGAGGAATTCCCTGACCACCGAGATCTCGAGAAGGTTGGAGGGAATTCGAAGGGCATAGGAGTTCGCCGCCAGGCGGTGGCGAACCAGATTTGCGACTTCGACCTTGTCGTCCATCATCATTGGTAGGTCCGACTCCCCGCTGCCGCCATGCGACAGGCCAGCCACCCCAGACAAGAGAAAAGCCCGGAGCATCTGGCGATGCTCCGGGCCTTCACGCTTTTTGTTCTGCCGGCACTTTCTACCAGAAGAAGTCGTAGATCACGTCCACCACTTCGCCGGTATAGACGTCGACCAGGAGGACGTCGTCATAGTAACGGATCCACTGCGTGCCGTAGGGCGCGGGCGGGAGCCGGTACTGCCAAGGATCGCTGATCCAGTAACGCTGATTGTAGAACAGCGAATTCAGGTAGATGCCGATCGAGAAGCGCGAGTAACGGTGGTTCCGATACGGCGAGTAATAAGGCGCCAGCCGGTAGGTGTTGCGGTTGCGGTACCGCCAGCTCTGCCAGTCGTAGCGGCGGTCGTTCCGCCAGCTGTCCCGGCTCCATTCCCGTCGCCAATCGCGCCGGGTTTCACGCCGGTCCTGCCGCCAGTCGCGACGGTCTTCGCGCCGCTCCTGCCGGATTTCCTGGCGCTGCTGCCGGGTGCCGTAGCGAAGCGCGTTCTCGCGGGCCTGCCGATCATAACGCTGTGCTTCGTCGCGGAGGCTCGGATCGTTTCGCGGACCCTGCCAACCCGTGGTCGACGGCAGCTGCCGATCGCGGTCGCCCCGGCGATAATCGCCGCGCTGCCGCTGCGAGACCGCTGCCGGAGCCGCTTGCTGCTGCCGACGCTCGAAGCGCTGGGCCTGGCGCTGCTGCCGCTGCTGCGAAACCGCTGCCGGGGCAGCTTGCTGCTGCGGCTCGGCGCGCTCGGCTTGGCGCTGCTGGCGGGCTTCCTGGCGCTGCTGGCGCTGTTCGTAGCGCTGCTGATTGCGCTGCGCCTGACGCTCGTAACGCTGCTGGATCGCCTCGCGGCGGCTATCGTCGGCGTCCTGCGCCTGAGCCGCGACCGGGGTGAGGACCGTCGCCGCTAAAAACATACTGATCAATGCCTTACGCATCGAAGATACTCCTTGCCTAACTAAGCGGCGAACTCCGCCAACCGGGACGACCTGTGCGCTCCGCCGGATGAGCGGTTGCTGAACCAGCCGGTAAGCAGGCGGAAAGCTTCACCGTTCGCGGCGGCCTCGGGAAGGACGGACGTCTCTCAAAGCGGGGACTTGCCGGACCGCGTCGGCCGGATCGATTCCGGGCGGCGGCGCCCCGGGCACCTGATCGCGCCCGCTCTTGATCCTGATGGCGTGGCGGATCGCTTCGCGCAGGCGCGGGTAGATGCCGCACCGGCAGATATTGGTGATCGCCGAATCGATCTGCTGGTCGGTCGGGCTGTCGTTGCGATCGATCAGGGCGGCGACCGCCATTATGACGCCCGGGATGCAGTAACCGCATTGCGGCACCGTCCCCGCCGCGAAGGCCTGCTGGACGGGATGGGACCGGTCACGGGCCAGGCCCTCGATCGTCGTGACGAAGCTGCCTTCGAGGTCGGCGATCCTTACGCGGCAGCTGCGGACGGCATTGCCGTCGACATGGACCATGCAGGCGCCGCAATGGCCCGTGCCGCAGCCGAACTTCGTGCCGGTGAGATTGGAGGCATCGCGAAGCGCCCAGAGGAGGGGCGTCTCCGGGTCCATCCGGTAGTAGACGGGCTGGCCGTTGACGGTAAAGCGGGACATGAGGCGGTTCTAAACAGGGAGTGGGCAGGATGGGAAGCGAGCGCATCCTTGTGCAGATCGAGGCCGGAGTCGCCCACGTAGAGCTGGCGCGGCCGGATCGGCTCAATGCGATGGACCGCGACATGTTCGCGGCCATCGGCGATAATTTCCGGAGGCTTGGACGTGACCCGGAAGTGCGGGTGATCCTCCTTTCCGGCCAGGGCCGGCACTTCAGCGCCGGTCTGGATCTCGAATATGCTTCCAAGCAGTTTGCGGCGAGCAGTGATCCCGGCCGGGCCGCCGAATCCAAGCTTCGACACATCGAGTGGCTTCAGGACGCGTTCAGTGCCGTCGAGCAGGCGCGGCCGCCCGTCATCGCGGCCGTCCACGGCGGCTGCATCGGCGCGGGCGTGGACCTGATCAGCGCCTGCGATCTTCGCGTCGCCAGCGCCGACGCTTATCTGCAGATCGCCGAAATCGATGTCGCGATCACCGCGGATCTCGGTACCCTGCAGCGGCTCGGCTATTTGATTCCCCAGGGGATCCTCCGGGAGCTCACTTTTACGGGCCGGCGGATGGGCGCGGAGGAGGCGGCGCGCTACGGACTCTTCAATGCCGTCGCCGCCGACCGCGATGCCGCGATCGCCGCGGCGACGGACCTGGCCAAAGAGATTGCCGCCAAGTCTCCATTGGCCACGGCCGGCGCCAAGAGAAGCCTCAACTACAGCCGCGGACGGCCGGTGGAGGAGGGGCTTCGCGAGGTGGGACTGTGGAATGCCGCGACTTTGGCCAGCGTCGACCTCGCCGAAGCGGTGAAGGCGCGGCTCGGCAAGACGGAGCCGAAGTTTGGGCCGCTCGCTGACTAGAGCGGCCCCATCAACCGGATTGATTGACTTTTAACCCCTTTGCCCCCACATGCCCCTCAGCGAAACGTCATGCAGCGTGAACAAGCGGGTTAACCGCTCCGGCTCCGTTTCGTCATTCCAAGGCTTTCCCTTTTCACGCGGGTTGGCAGAAACCCGCCGCGTTCCGCGCGCCATTTGGGCTGCGCGGCCGCCGCATATGCAGTGAGTTATCCATCAAAATGTCATTCGAGACCCTCGGGCTGTCCCAGCCCGTCATGCGCGCGCTCGCGCAGAAAAATTATTCGCAGGCGACGCCGATTCAGATGCAGGCGATCCCTACCCTGTTGAAGGGTAGGGACCTGCTCGGCATCGCCCAGACCGGTACCGGCAAGACGGCCGCGTTCATGCTGCCGTCCATCGACCGGCTGTCGGCGGGGAACCGCGTCCCGCGGCCGCGCTCCTGCCGGATGCTGGTGCTCGCACCGACCCGTGAGCTCGCCAGCCAGATCGCCGAAAGCGCTTCGGCCTACAGCCGATTCGCGCGCCTTTCCGTCACCACCGCTTTTGGCGGCGTGCCGATCGGCAAGCAGAAGAGGGCGCTCGATCGCGGTGTCGACGTGCTCGTGGCGACTCCGGGCCGGCTCATCGATCTCGTCGAGCAGGGCTTCCTTACCCTTCGCGAAGTGGAAATCCTCGTTCTCGACGAAGCCGACCAGATGCTCGATTTGGGCTTCATCCACGCGCTTCGACAGATCGTGAAGTGGCTCCCGCAGCAACGCCAGACCCTCTTCTTTTCGGCCACCATGCCGAAGACGATCAAGGAGCTCGCCGACAAGTTCCTTACCGATCCCGCCGAAGTCCGTGTCGCTCCCGCGGCGACGACGGCCGAGCGGGTCGATCAGTTCGTCAGCTTCGTTCAGCAGTCGGAGAAGCAGGCGCTTCTCACCATCATGCTTCGCGCCGGTTTCTCGGAGCGCGGCAACATGGAACGCGTCCTGATCTTCACCCGGACCAAGCATGGCGCCGACCGGGTCGTGAAGCTGCTCGGCGGCAACAGCATCGCCGCCGCCGCGATCCACGGCAACAAGAGCCAGCCGCAGCGTGAGAAGGCGCTTGCCGCGTTCCGATCCGGCGAGATCCGGATCCTCGTGGCCACCGACATCGCTGCGCGCGGCATCGACGTTTCCGGAGTCAGCCACGTCATCAACTTCGAATTGCCCAACGTGGCCGAGCAATATGTCCACCGGATCGGCCGCACCGCGCGCGCCGGGGCGGCGGGCGTCGCCATCGCTTATTGCGCCGAGGACGAGCGCGCTTACCTGCGGGACATCGAGAAGCTCACGCGCCAGAAGGTCGAGGTGGCGCCGCTGCCGCAGAACTTCGTCGCCGAGGCGCTGAAGGTGAAGTCGACCCGGGCGCCGGTCTCCGAGCGGGCCGAGCCTCGTCACGACGAGCGCCGGCGGTTCGGCCGGCCCCAGGGCCAGAGAGGCCGCTTCGCTTCGACGGTCAAGCCGATGGGCAGTGGCGGGCGCCGCCGTGCCGCCCGTGGCTGAGCAAAGCCCGGCCTTGCCACGAATCGCTTCCCCTGCTAACGCGCCGGCCGACGCCGCGGGGGAAGTGCTTCGCGGCGAAGCTGTTTTTGTGCTATAAGCAATTCCCTGACCGGCACTTTTTATCAGGTGCCGCAAGGTCTCAACGGTTCAGAAAAAGGAAGAGTGGCGAGCATTTATGCAAATCATGGTTCGCGATAACAATGTCGACCAGGCGCTGCGTGCCCTGAAGAAGAAGCTGCAGCGCGAGGGCGTCTACCGCGAGATGAAGCTGCGCCGCCACTACGAGAAGCCGTCCGAGAAGCGTGCCCGCGAGCGCGCCGCGGCGATCCGCCGGGCCCGCAAGCTCGAGCGCAAGCGCGCGGAGCGGGACGGCGTCCGCTAAGGGCGGACGGCGAAAGCTTCACCAGCTTCATTGCTTGGCATCATGAACAGGCGGCGATACATCAGCCGCCTGTTTTCATTTGGGGGATCGTCCATGTCCGTCACTGCCGTGCCGATTCGGCCGATCGCGAAGGGCTCCGTCCTCAAGCTGTGGCTCGCTCTCGCCGTCCTGACGGCCGCGGCGATCGGCTTCGCCTGGTACGGCACGAGCGGGCAGCAGGTCATCACCACCGAATCCGGTGTCCGCTATCGGGTGCTCGAGGCGGGTTCGGGCCCCGCGGTCACGCCCAATGACGCCGTTGCGCTGCGCTACAAGCTGCACGTCAACAGCCTGGACAGCGAAGTGATCCAGGACAGCGACCAGACCGGCCAGCCTTTCGTGGCCACGACGTCGATGGTCTATCCCGGCTTCGGCGAGGCGCTTCAGCAAATGCAGGCCGGCGGCTCCTATCTGCTGTGGTTGCCCCCGGGTACGCACGAGCAGGGCCCGCTTCGTCCGGGCACGCCGTTCACCGCCAACGACACGTTGGTGTTCGAGATCCAGGTCATCCAGGTCGCCGAAGGCATGGCGCCCATGCTTCAGATGCAGCGCATGCAACAGATGCAGCAAATGATGCAGGGCGGCGAAGGCGCGGGCGCCGCGCCGGGCGGCGCCGCCCCGGAGGGCGCTCCGGAAGGTGCTGGCGGTCAGGGTGCCGCTCCAGGCGGCCAATAGGCGGCCTGTTCCGGGCTTGGCGCAGACGCGCCGGGTCCGGCCATCGAAAATCGTTCAGGCCGGTACGGCTTCGACCTCAGCCTGATCCTCGTCGTCTTCGGACTTCTGCTCGAGCGCGGCCTTGATCATGGCGATGATGGGATCGGCCAAAGCCAGGCCGAGGATTCCGAACAAAGCGCCGAAGATGAGCTGTGCGCCGAGCACCAAAGCCGGCGCGAGGTCGACCGTCTTGCGCGCGACGTAAGGCACGATGAGATAGCCGTCGACGATCTGGACGATGGCGTAGACGGCAATCGCCCACAGGCCCGTTTCGAAGCCGGCGCTGAAACCAACCAGGACGATCAGTATGCCCGACAGGATCGCGCCGATGTTCGGCAGGAAAGCGAGGATTCCGGTGAGGAGACCAAGCAGCGCCGCCATTGGGACGCCGCCGACCATCAGAAGCAGCCAGGTGCCGACGCCCTCCACCGCCATCCCGAGCAACCGGCCCGCCATCAGCCGGCGCAGCGTGAAGCCCATCCTCTCCGACGTACGGTAGAAACGGTCGCGATGCTCGATCGGCAGCATCCAGGCGATGCCGCGTTCGTAGATCCGAGGCTCAACGGCGATGAACAGGCCGATGACGATGATCATGACCAGGCTGGTAAGTCCGCCCAGGACGGTACTGACGGCCGAGGTCAGCCGCCCGATCGAGCTCATCGCCTGCTCGACCAGTTGTTGCGGCTGGATCGATTCGGCCCCGAGTCCGAACGTTGCGCCCCATTGCAGCAGGCGTCCCATCTGGGTGGTGACCGTCTCGCGAAGCGTGGCTGCCTGAGCGCTCAGCTGGACGCCGGCGAGCCAGATCGTCCCGACGATGAAGGCCAAGGCCAGGATCGTGACGATCAGCAGGCGCCAGCCACGGCCGATCGGGAGGACCCGTCCAAGCAATCGGGTGCCGCCGTCCAGGGTCGCTGCGAAAACGATCCCGCCGAGGATCAGAAGCAGCGGCTGGGCGAGGAACATGACGCCCAGGATTGCCAGCCCGAGTCCGAACCAGACGCTTGCCCGCTTGAGTTCGTGGCGGATCAGGGGATCGCGAAGCTCCGCCGGGCCGGGCCGCTCGACATGGTCGTGACCCCCCGCGTCGCTCACCGGGCCTGGGCCTCGGCGGGCGCGCCTTCGGCCGGACGAAGTGACGATCCGGCGCGGCCGCCGCGCAAGGCCGAGAACCAGCTGATCGGATTGAGGTAGGAAGAGCTGCCGTCGAGCGAGAAGGTGATGAATTCGGCGCGACCGCCGAGATTCTCCCACGGTACCGGACCGCCAAGGCCGCCATTGGGCCCGCCGGCGGGGAAACGGCTGTCCGCGCTGTGATCGCGATTGTCACCCATCAGGAAGACGTGACCTTCAGGAATCGTGACCCGGGCGAAATCGTCCGCCTGGGGCACGTAGCCGACGTCGATCGTGTCGTAATAACGGCCATTGGGCAGATATTCACGGAACACCGGCATTCGGCAATAGGACTGGCCGTCGGCGCCGCGGGTCCGGAAATTGCCGAAATCGCCGTCGGAGCTGCAAGGCAGATTGTCGTCGATGGGCAACAGGGTCGGCGGCCTTTCCTCACGCCGCAGCGGCCGGCCGTTCAAATAGACCTGGCCTTCGATCAGCTCGATCGTGTCGCCGGGGAGACCGATTACGCGCTTGATGTAATCGGCGCTCTGGCCGGGCGGCGTGACGATGACGATGTCGCCGCGTTCCGGCATCGCGCCCCACAACCGGCCCTCGGTTCGCGGAAAGATGTGGAAGGAAGGCGAAACCCACGACCAGCCGTAGGGATATTTGCTGACGACCAGCCGATCGCCCTTCAGGAGCGCAGGCATCATCGATTCCGACGGGATGTAGAATGGCTTGGCGATGAAGCTGTGGAAAGCGAGCACGGCCAGGATCAGCCAGAAGATCGCCTTGATCTCCGCCCACCAGTCGGTGCCCTTTTTTACCGGCGCGGAATCGCTCCGGGCGGCGGGCGCGGCCATTTCGGGCCGGGTTTCGGCCGCTTCGATGCGGTCGCGATCGGTCAAGAGACAAGCTCCTCGGGCACGGACTCGATGATCACGACGGCCAAAGCGAAGGGATGGTCGTCGGTCATCGTCAGGTGAATTCGCGCGGCGTGGCCCGGCGGGGTCATTGCGTCAAGCCTCTCCTTCGCGCCGCCGCTCAGCGCGAGCGTCGGTTCGCCGGAAGCTTTGTTGACGACGCCTATATCCTTCATGAACACGCCGCGCTTGAAACCGGTGCCGACCGCCTTCGAAAAGGCCTCCTTGGCGGCGAAGCGCTTGGCCAAAGTGCCGGCGCGGGTGAAGGGCCTCTTTTCCGCTTTCTCGCGCTCGATGACGGTGAAGACCCGGGCGAGGAAGCGCTCGCCGAAGCGGTCTAGCGAATTCTGGATTCGCTCGATGTTGCACAGATCGGAGCCGACGCCGATGATCACCCGCGCGCCTCGTCCATCAGCACGCGCATTCGCCGGACGCTGGCCTCGAAGCCGCCGAAGATCGCTTCCCCCACCAGGAAATGGCCGATGTTGAGTTCCCGAAGCTGGGGAATCGCTGCGATCGGGGCGACATTGTCGAAGGTGAGCCCGTGCCCGGCATGGGGCTCGATCCCGTTCTTCACCGCCAGCGCCGCGGCGTCGGCGATGCGGCGAAGCTCGACGGACCGTTCCTCTCCCTCGAGGTGGGCATATCGCCCGGTATGGAATTCGACCACCGGCGCTCCGAGCCGGATGGCCGCGTCGATCTGGGCCGGGTCCGGCTCGATGAACAGGCTCACCCGAATGTTCGCGTTGCCGAGCCGGTCGACGAAATAAGCGAGCTGATTGTGCTGCCCGGCGGCGTCGAGTCCCCCTTCGGTGGTACGCTCCTCCCTTTTCTCCGGGACGATGCAGGCCGCGTGTGGACGGTGGCGGAGCGCGATATCGAGCATCTCCTCGGTCGCCGCCATTTCCAGGTTCAGCGGGATCGTCAGCCGCTCCATCAGCCGGTGGATGTCCGCGTCCGTGATGTGGCGTCGGTCCTCGCGCAGGTGCGCCGTGATTCCATCGGCGCCGGCGTCGGCGGCGGCAAATGCGGCGCGAACCGGATCGGGATGATCGCCGCCGCGCGCGTTCCGGATCGTCGCGACATGATCGATGTTGACGCCGAGGCGAAGCGGAAAGGTCACTTCGCTCGGGCTTCGCGCGCGTCCGGCGCCTTGCGGCTGCCCGGTTTCTCCACCGGAAGGACGGCAAGCTCGGGCGGCAGCGCGTCGGCGGGGTAGGTTGGGACGACGAAGCTCACCAGCGGGAAGAAGGGGACGCCCAGATCCGCCTCGCCGCCGGATCGGTCTACCAAAGCGGCGGCCGCAATCACCTCGCCGCCCGCCTCCGCGATCGCCGCGATCGCTTCGCGCGACGAGAGGCCGGTGGTGACGACGTCCTCGACCATCAACACCTTCTGTCCCGGGTCGAGCCGAAAGCCGCGGCGAAGCTCGAACGCCCCCGTCGGTCGTTCGACGAACATCGCCTCGACGCCCAGCGCCCGGCCCATTTCGTGACCGATGATGATTCCTCCCATCGCCGGCGACACGACGACCTCGATCTGACCGCGAAGCTCGCGCGGCAGTTTCCCAGCCAGGGTCGAGGCGAGGTTCGAAGCCCGCATCGGATTCATCAATACTCTCGCGCACTGCAGATAGCGGGGGCTGTGAAGGCCCGATGAAAGGACGAAATGGCCTTCGAGCAACGCTCCGGCGGCTCGGAACTCGGCCAGGATTTCCTCTTCGGTCATCATTCTTCCTGTCGGGGGAGGTGTGGCCCGGATTGATAGGGATCGCGGCCCGCCGCTTCAAGCGCCGCGCCCGCTCTTGAACCGCCCGATCCAGGCTGTAGATGGGAGATCTGTCGCATCCGCCGAATCCGGCCGGACTCTACGTGGAACATGCTTGAGGGACCGGTGTCGCCTGCCTATAAGGCGCCGCGTCGCGCCCCTCGGGCGCTCGAATCCAACCGCTCATCCGGCGGGTCCAAGGGGTTTTGATGAAGATTCTTTTCAAGCTTGCCGCCATCGCCGCAGCATTCGGCCTGGCGCCGGCCGCAATCGCACAGCCAGCTGCGGCTCCGGCGCAGCCTGCGGCCCAGGCAACCCAGCCATCCGCGCCCCCGACGGACGCGATCAGCGCCGAATCCCAGGCGAATCCGGCGCAGCCGCAGGACTCCAACAGCCCGCAGCCGCAGGAAGAGCCGAGCGACGCGACGGTGGCCCAGGCGGTCAATTTCACGCCGACCACGCCGACCGTCGGCGTCGGCCAGCCGGACGGCCGGATGGGGCTCCAGGACCAGTTCACGCCGATCGGCGAGGAAGCCGCCTGGTTCCACGACTGGATCCTCATGCCGGCGATCACCGCCATCTCGATCCTCGTCCTGCTCCTGCTTGCGTGGGTGATCATCCGTTACCGCCGGTCGGCGAACCCGACGCCTTCGCGCACGACCCACAACACGATGCTGGAGGTGGTCTGGACCCTCGTTCCGGTGCTGATCCTGGTCCTGATCGCGGTGCCTTCGATCCGCCTTCTGGCCCATCAATATTCGCCGCCCCAGGCCGACATCACCGTCAAGGCGATCGGAAACCAGTGGTACTGGACCTACGAATATCCCGATCATGGCATCGAGCTGGTCTCGAACATGATCAGCGACGAGCAGGCGGATCAACGCGGCGAGCCGCGGCAGCTCGCGGTGGACGAGCGCCTGGTCGTTCCCGCGGGCGCCACCGTCAAGGTGATCGTGACCTCGAACGACGTCATCCATGCCTGGGGGATCCCCGCTTTCTGGGTGAAGATCGACGCGGTCCCGGGCCGTCTCAACGAAACCTGGTTCCGAACCGATCGGCCGGGCCTCTATTACGGCGTCTGCTACGAGCTTTGCGGCGCCCGCCATGGCTACATGCCGATCGCGGTCGAAGTCATCCCGCGCGAGCAGTTCGCGGCCTGGGTCGCCTCCAAGGGCGGAACCATGCCGGGCGCCCGTCCCGCGGCAGCCGCGGCGCCGGCCACGGCCCAGCCTGGCGTCACCGCGGGCCAGCCGACCGAGGCGACCCCGGCGCCAACCAACATTGTCGAAGGCGCGGCTGCCCAGCCGGCGCTTTCGCGCGAAAGCACGCAGACAGAATAGGCGGCGAAAGAACATGACCGACACCACCGCAAACGCCGTCCATTTCGAGGCCGCCAAGGGCCACGAGGCGCATCACGACGCAGACCACAAGCCGGGCTTCTTCGCTCGCTGGTTCATGTCGACCAACCACAAGGATATCGGCACCCTCTATTTGATCTTCGCGATCGTCGCGGGGATCATCGGCGGCGGCATTTCCGGCCTGATGCGCTGGGAGCTGGCCCAGCCTGGGATCCAGTATCTGGAGGCCTGGGCCGGGATCATGAACCCCGGCGCCACGTTCGACGAGGGACTCCATCTGTGGAACGTCCTGATCACCGCGCACGGCCTGATCATGGTCTTCTTCATGGTCATGCCGGCGATGATCGGCGGCTTCGGCAACTGGTTCGTGCCGCTGATGATCGGCGCGCCTGACATGGCCTTCCCGCGGATGAACAACATCTCCTTCTGGCTGCTTCCGCCGGCCTTCATCCTGCTCCTGGGATCGACATTCTTTCCGGGCGGCAACGGTCTCGGGGCCGGCACCGGCTGGACCGTCTACGCGCCGCTTTCGACGAGCGGATCGACCGGTCCTGCGGTGGACATGGCGATCTTCTCGCTCCACCTCGCCGGCGCCAGTTCGATCCTCGGCGCAATCAATTTCATCACCACCGTGTTCAACATGCGGGCGCCGGGCATGACCCTGCACAAGATGCCCCTGTTCGTCTGGTCGGTGCTGGTCACCGCCTTCCTGCTGCTGCTGGCGCTGCCGGTGCTCGCGGGCGCGATCACTATGCTTCTGACGGACCGCAATTTCGGTACCCACTTCTTCGACGCGGCCGGCGGCGGCGATCCGATCCTCTACCAGCATCTGTTCTGGTTCTTCGGTCACCCGGAGGTCTACATCATGATCCTGCCGGGCTTCGGCATGATCAGCCAGGTGATCGCGACGTTCAGCCGCAAGCCGGTGTTCGGTTATCTGGGGATGGCCTACGCGATGGTCGCGATCGGCGTGATCGGCTTCGTCGTCTGGGCGCACCACATGTTCACCGTCGGCATGGACGTGAACACGAAGATGTACTTCACCGCGGCGACGATGGTGATCGCGGTCCCTACCGGGATCAAGATCTTCAGCTGGATCGCGACCATGTGGGGCGGCTCGCTGACGTTCGAGACGCCGATGCTGTGGGCGCTGGGCTTCATCTTCATGTTCACGGTCGGCGGCGTGACCGGGGTCGTTCTCGCCAATGGCGGCGTCGATACGGTGATGCACGACACTTATTATGTCGTCGCCCACTTCCACTACGTGCTGTCGCTCGGAGCGGTCTTCTCGCTGTTCGCGGGCTGGTACTACTGGTTCGGCAAGATGTGGGGGAAGCAGTATAACGAGCTGCTCGGCCAGCTGCATTTCTGGCTCTTCTTCGTCGGCGTGAACCTTCTCTTCTTCCCGATGCACTTCCTCGGCCTCGACGGGATGCAGCGGCGGGTGCCCAATTATGCGGCCGCTTATGCCCCGTGGAACGAGATCGCCACCTACGGCTTCCTGCTGATGCTGGGCGGCTTGTTCTTCTTCTTCCTGAACATCATCGTCTCGCTGGTGGCCGGAAAGAAGGCGGCGGCCAATCCGTGGGGCGAAGGGGCGACGACGCTCGAATGGACCCTGTCGAGCCCGCCGCCGTTCCACCAGTTCGAGACCCTGCCCAAGATCGACTGAGCGCGGGATTATGTACGTCACGCCGGCCAGGCCGGTATCCAGGCCTGCTGAGCCTGGACCCCGGCCGGGCCGGGGGTGACGCGGAGTGATAGATGACGAGCGTGACTGCAAACGATACGGCTGTTCTCCCCGCCGATTGGCGTGACTTCGTCGCTTTGACCAAGCCGCGGGTGATGAGCCTGGTCGTCTTTACCGGCCTGTGCGGCCTGCTGGCGGCACCGGCGCCGATCCATCCGGTGCTCGGCTTCACCGCCATCCTGTGCATCGCGCTGGGCGCCGGCGCCGCGGCGGCGCTCAACATGTGGTACGAAGCCGATCTCGACGCGTTGATGAAGCGCACGGCGGGGCGGCCGCTTCCCGCCGGCCGCATGGACCGCCAGTCGGCGCTCCATTTCGGCGTGGCCCTGGCGGTCTTCTCGGTGCTCCTGATGGGGCTGGCGACGAACTGGTTCGCGGCCGCGATCCTC
>DASTDX010000165.1:0-19187 GCA_035710145.1 Allosphingosinicella sp. | reverse complement strand
CGCGGGCAGAAGCCTATTTCGCCTGGATTGCCGGACTTGAAAGGCAAGGCGTCACCGTCGAGAGCCTCCGGGCGAGCGCCAACCCCGATCGCACCTTGAGGACCGAAGCGGTTTTCGCGGCACGGGGGCGTTGATGCGACTGAACCCGAGCCTTGGCCGACCACTGCTTCTGGCCTTGATCTTCCTGTTCGCTCTGATTGCGCTTCTGCCATTGCGGCTGGCCATCGACTGGTTCGGATTCGATCGGTTCGGACTCGCGGCTCGCGAAGCCAGTGGCAGTATCTGGCTTGGTGCCCTCGCCGAGGCCCAGATTGGTCCGGCGACACTCGGGGATGTCGAGGTTCGTCTGAACCGGCTGCCCCTTCTGATAGGACGCAGCCGGCTGTCACTCGAGCGACAGGAGCTGGACGCCCCGTTCCGTGGCGCCACCAGCGTTTCGGGCGATAGCTTCAGTCTCGACGATGTTACCGGCCAGCTTCGCCTAGGCGCCGCGCTCGCGCCGTTGCCGGTGGGGTCGGTCGACCTCAGCGATGTCAGCGTCCGCTTTTCCGGCGGCTTGTGCGAGAGCGCCGAGGGGAGGGTGAGGGCGCTGCTCGCGAGCGATGTCGCCGGCCTCTCCTTCAACTCGGGTCTTGCAGGCACGGCGCGCTGCGCGGGAGGGAAATTGCTTCTTCCATTGGCCAGCCAGACCGGCATGGAGCGCCTGAATCTAAGTGTCGGCGCAGACGGGCGCTACCTGGCGGTTTTCGCGGTCCACTCCGGTGACGCCGCACTTCGCGACCAGCTTCTGGCGGCGGGCTTCCGGCCCTCCGGCAGCGGTGTCTCGCTCAGGATCGAGGGCGCCTTCTGACCGCGTGATCTCGAGGAAGCGGGAGAAAAACCCGCGCCGGGTCGTTTCTCTGGCACAATGCACTTTTGGTGCGGGCGGAGGGGCCCTCGGCCGGCGGCCTGCCGCGGGCCGTCAAGGCACGGAGATTACGAATGAAACGCAATATTATCGCAGTGGCCAGCCTGCTACTCGCCACATCGGCACTGGCCGGCGCATCGGCCGCGCAGGACAAAGATCACAAGCCCGTTATTCTTGCCTCGAAGGCAATGAATTCGCCCGTTACAGCCAAGGACACTGTCATTTCCGCGAAGTCGGCCGAAGCGACGGCCATGAAGAAGGAAATGGCCTATTCGGGCATGGGCGGTCCGCTCGAGGAAGTCGACGACGCTTCGATAGCCGGAAAACCTATCCTGGCCGAAAAGCCGGTGGAAACCGATCCCATTGTGCTTGCAAAATATGAGGAAGCTGCGGCGTTGAAGTCGGCTCAGACCCAGACTGGGGTCGGTGGCCCGTTCGAGGACGCCAATGCCGGCACTGTCGATCTGGCGCCCCGCCCGGCGACTCAGGATTATCCGCCATGCAGCCCGGGCCCGGGCGATGACCGCTGCATTCAGCTCTATGAGCCTGGCGTCCGCGCGCAGCTTGCCAGCTGGAACCGGGGCGGTGGCCTTGCCGACAGTTCGGTGAAAACCGCAATGGGCGGCCCGCTGGAGCCGGTCGAGGCAAGCTGGAAGGGCAAGGCGGGTATGGCCGATTCCTCGGCAGCGACCGCCATGGGCGGCCCCTATGAGCCGGTCGAGGACTCGATGAATGGCGACGGCAGCGACGCCAAGCTAGCCGAGATTGGCGATCAGTCCGGTGACGTTGAAATCGCGTCGCATCATGCGTTCAAAGGCGTCGGTGGCCCGATCGAGGCGCAGTCGGGTTATCCCGCCTGCTCACCCGGACCGGGCGACGACCGCTGCATTCAGCTTTACGAGCCGGGAGTCACCGGGGCCGGCAATTAACGCCAAATTGCAGTGGCAGCTTTCACGAGGCCTCGTCGGGTCGAGCAAGGACACCGCCGAGGCCTCCGCCATTTTCCAGCCACTGCCTGAGCTTTTGAAGGCTTCGCTCGAGAGCGGCGATACATGACTGGACCTGCGTCCGGTTGTTTTCGGCAATGACGATGTCGGACAGCCACCAGGTTTCCGACAGCCACTCCTTGCCGTCATCCCGGTCCGTGACGGAAATCTCGATATAGGCCTCCTCCGCTTCGACCCAGCTGTCGCCTTCGGCCCGCACGGCATGGATCCGAGCGCGCCCGGTTTCCGCTATGTCGCTTCGGCAGACCTGGCGCGCGGCCTCGAGGAACGGGGCGACCTGTTCCCAGTCCAGCTTCGACTGCGCCAGATTGTCGAACACGACGGCGAGTAATTGCTTCTGAACGACATTGTGGAAATCGGCAGTGGTGAAGGATTCAGCCATAACTTGCTCCGGCGCTGGTAATTCCGGGGCTGTCTCAAGCGGGGCGTCCGGTCAAGCACCCAGCCAGCAAGGGTAAAGCCTCAGCAAGTCTTCCGCCCATCCTGTAGGGCATGGCCGCCTGGCCAGGTGGGTCCGAATTGCCGCCGCTTTCCGGGCGAAACTGGCGATGCTAGGGCTCGGCGACATGAGCCGCTCCGCCTGGACCTTCTCGATCGACCGCGGTGGCACGTTCACCGACATTGTCGCTCGTTCGCCCGATGGTCGCTTGATCGTCCGCAAGCTGCTGTCGGATAATCCAGATTTCTATGCGGACGCGGCCGTTGCCGGCATCCAGGCGATCATTGATGAAGCTGGGGGCGGCGAGGTCGGGACGGTGAAGATGGGAACGACCGTCGCGACTAACGCGCTGTTGGAGCGCAAGGGCGAGGGCGTGCTCCTCGCCGTTACCGCGGGCTTCGGTGATGCGCTGAGAATAGGATACCAGGCGCGACCGGAAATCTTCGCCCGACGGATCGACCTTCCTGAGCCCCTTTACTCGCAGGTGGTGGAGGTAGACGAACGGGTCACTGCGACGGGCGCGGTGTTGAGGCCGCTCGACCTGGAATCGGCACGACGCGCCCTCATGTCCGCCCATCAGGCGGGTTTTCGGGCAATCGCTATCGTCCTGATGCACGGCTGGCAACATACGGACCACGAGGCCGAGCTTGCCCGAATGGCCCGCGCGATCGGGTTCACACAGGTGTCGGCAAGCCATGAGGTCGAGCCGCTGATCAAGCTGATCGGCCGCGGCGATACCGCCGTGGTCGACGCTTATCTTTCGCCGGTCCTGCGACGCTATGTCGACAAGGTCGTTGCCGGCCTGAACCGGCAGGGGCGGCTGTTCTTCATGCAGTCGAACGGTGGCCTCACCGACGCTTCGGCCTTCCGCGGCAAGGACGCGATCCTGTCCGGTCCGGCGGGCGGGATCGTCGGAATGGTGCGTACCGCCGAGCAGGCCGGACATGATCGCGTCATTGGCTTCGACATGGGCGGCACCTCGACCGACGTCTCGCATTTCGCCGGAAGCTACGAACGGACCAGCGAACGGGCCGTGGCCGGGGTTCGCGTCCGAGCGCCGATGCTCGAAATCCACACGGTCGCGGCAGGCGGCGGCTCCATCTGTCATTTTGACGGCAGCCGATTCCGGGTCGGCCCGGACAGCGCCGGGGCAGTTCCGGGACCCGCTTGTTATCGGCGCGGCGGCCCGCTCACGATTACCGACTGCAACCTGGTGCTCGGCAAGATCAGGCCCGAATATTTTCCGCATGTCTTCGGGCCGGGCGGCGATCAACCGATCGACCCGGAAGCGGCGCTGACGCGTTGCCAGGAGGTGGCAGATCGCGCCGGGAAGTCGGCAATCGAGGCGGCACAAGGGTTCGTCCGGATTGCGGTCGAGAACATGGCCAATGCGATCAAGCAGATCTCGATCGCTCGCGGCCACGACGTCACCCGTTACACGCTCCAATGCTTCGGCGGCGCCGGCGGCCAACACGCCTGCCTTGTTGCCGACGCGCTCGGCATCGGCCGGGTTTTGATCCACCCGCTGGCGGGAGTCCTCAGTGCCTACGGCATGGGTCTTGCCGACATGGTCGAGCTTCGCCAGCGCAGCCTCGGCGGAGAGGATCTGGAGGCCATTCTGGCGGAGCTGGCCGGCGAGGCCGAGGCGGCGCTACGGCGTCAGGGCGTGGAGGAACCGGAAATCCGGCGACGGGCGGCGCTGCGCTACGAAGGCAGCGATACCGCGCTCGAGGTCGAGGTCGGGCCTGACATGGAACGCCAGTTCGAGGAGGCGCATCGGACCCGTTTCGGCTTTCTGTCGGACTCCAGGATCGTCGCCGAAACGGCGATCGTCGAGGCGGTCGGAAAAGGGGAGGGGCTAGGTCATTCGTCGATCCTGGGAGAGGCATGGGCGGATCAAGCGGGCTCCACAGGGGAATCGGGGTACCCCCTCCAGTCTGATCCGCTGATGGGTCCGTCATCTCGTACCGGGGAGGGTCTTTACCAGCGCGACTCCTTACGGCCCGGCGATCGCGTTCCCGGCCCGGCCGTCATCGTCGAACAGACGGCGACCACGGTCGTCGAACAGGGCTGGCAGGCGGACATCGATCGTCTCGGCAATCTGATCCTCTCGCGCTCTACGCCACGAGAAACTGCCGAAGCCATGGGGACTGCCGTTGATCCGGTGACGCTCGAAGTCATGGGCAATCTCTTCATGGCGATTGCCGAGGAGATGGGGGTGGCGCTCCAGAACACCGCCTCATCGGTCAACATAAAGGAACGGCTGGATTTCTCCTGCGCCCTGTTCGACAGGGAGGGCAGCCTCATCGCCAATGCACCGCACATCCCGGTTCATCTCGGATCGATGGGCGACAGCATCCGGACGATCATCGAGGCCCGCGGCGAATGCCGTGACGGCCGTGGCATCCTTCGTGGTGACGTCTATGTCCTGAACGCGCCTTATCGCGGCGGGACGCACCTTCCCGATATCACGGTGATCATGCCGGTCTTCGTTGAAGGCGATAACCAGCCGGCCTGGTTCGTCGCTGCTCGCGGGCATCATGGCGACATTGGCGGAATCGCACCTGGATCGATGCCACCCGACAGCCGCCAGGTGCACGAGGAAGGCGTCCTCATCGACAATTTCCTGCTCGTCGATGCCGGGCACTTCCGGGAGCAGGAGATCCGGGCGTTACTTGGGTCCGGCAAGTGGCCTGCCCGCAACCCGGACCGAAACGTCGCGGATCTGAAGGCCCAGGTCGCCGCTTGCGCCCGCGGCGCCAACGAGCTTCGGCGAGTGGCCGACGAATATGATCGCGACGTGATCGACGCCTATATGGGGCATGTCATGAACTATGCGGAGGAAGCGGTCCGAAAGCTGGTCGGCGGGCTTGAGGATGGGAGCTTCCGCTACGAGCTCGACAACGAAGCCGTCATCTGCGTTTCCATCAGGGTCGATCGCGAGACCCGCTCCGCAATTGTCGACTTTGCCGGCACAAGCGATCAGCAGCCGAACAATTTCAACGCGCCTTACTCGATCTGCCGAGCTGCGACCCTCTATGTTTTCCGCACGCTGGTGGATGATCCCATCCCGCTCAACGACGGCTGCATGCGGCCGATCAGCCTGCGGGTACCCGAAGGCTCGATGCTCAATCCCCAATATCCCGCCGCCGTCGTGGCCGGTAACGTCGAAACAAGCCAGGCGATCACCGATTGCCTGTTTGCGGCTACCCGGACGCTGGCGCCGAGCCAGGGGACCATGAACAATTTCACTTTCGGCAATGAGCACCATCAATATTATGAGACCATCGCCGGTGGTGCCGGCGCGGGTCCGGACTTCGATGGAGCGAGCGCGGTTCAGACTCACATGACCAACAGCCGCCTCACCGATCCGGAAATTCTCGAGACGCGTTATCCGGTGATCCTCGAGCGTTTCGCGATCCGCCGTGGGTCTGGTGGGCGAGGCGCTCATCATGGCGGCGATGGAGTCGAGCGGCAGTTTCGGTTCCTGGAGCCGATGGACGCGGGAATCCTTTCCAACCGCCGACGCGTGGCGCCTCGCGGGATCGAAGGCGGCGAAGACGCGAAGGCGGGTGTAAACAAAGTGGTTCGGTCGGACGGAACCGTGGAGATCCTGGCCGCTACCGCCTCTGCCCGGATGGCGGCGGGTGACCGATTCATCATCGAGACTCCCGGCGGCGGAGGTTATGGCCCGGCATGAGCTATTTGCCTCTGCTCGGACTCCTCGTCCTGGTTCTCGGCTTCGCGCTTCGCTTCAACCCGATGCTGGTCGTGCCCGTCGCCGCGTTGGCAACCGGCCTGCTGGCAGGTCTCGATCCGGTCGAAGTCATCGCCAGGCTGGGCAAGGCCTTCAACGATTCGCGGATCATCATCATTCCCTGGGTGGTGCTGCCGGTGATCGGCCTGCTCGAACGGTACGGCCTTCAGCAGCGGGCTCGGGCGGTGATCTCCGGCTTCAGGGCCGCAACCGCCGGGCGGCTTCTCATCCTCTATCTGCTTTATCGGCAGATCATTTCCGCAATTGGCCTCCATTCGACCGCGGGGCACCCGCAAACGGTCCGCCCACTCGTCGCGCCGATGGCCGTGGCGGCAGCGGAAGGGCACGCGAAGCTGGACGAAGCAACCAGCGACCAGGTGAAGGCCTATGCGGCGGCGACCGACAATGTCGGCTTGTTCTTCGGTGAGGATATCTTCTTCGCGATCGGCTCGATCGTCCTGATCCAGCAGGTGCTCGAAGGCTATGACATCCGCCTCTCGCCGCTCGAACTGGCCGTCTGGGCGATTCCCACTGCGATCGCAGCCTTCATCATTCATTCGACCCGGCTGATGCTTCTCGACCGTTCGCTTGCGCGGCGAAGGGCACTGGGGCCATCATGATTACGGTCCAGCACGTATTCTATCTTGTCGGCGCCCTTTTTGGCGCCTGGGCCCTGCTGAGCCTGTTCGACCGCTCCAATCCCAGGAGGATCGGCAATGCAGCCTTCTGGGGTTTGGTCGCCCTCAGCCTACTGGCCGGTCACCGGCTTGGAGACGTCGGCAATGGTGTCCTCGTTCTGGCGCTGGCCGGCCTCGCCTCGTTGAAACTAATCGGTCGCGGCAAGCCTTCGACCAGCGACGAGCAACGCTCGGCGGCTGGTGAACTCCACGGCAACCGGCTCTTCCTGCCGATCCTGATCGTCCTTCTCACGGCCGTTATCGGCACTTTGCTCTACCTCTACACGCCGCTTCGCGACACAGGCCTTCTGGAGAGCGGCCGCGAGACCTTCATCCTTTTGTGTCTCGGCGTGCTGCTCGCGATCGCCTTCATTTTCGCCTGGCTGAGACCCCCCTTGCTGGCGCCTCTGGATGAAGGGCGGCGGCTTATCGACGCGGTCGGCTGGGCAGCGATCCTTCCGCTCATGCTGGCGGCGCTCGGCCTGGTTCTCCGCGATACCGGGGTCGGCGAAACGATCGGAACTCTGGCGCTGGCGATCATCCCGGAAGGAACGGTGCTCCCCGCGGTCATGGTGTTCGGGCTCGGAATGGCCTTGCTGACGATCCTGACCGGCAACGCCTTCGCCGCCTTTCCGGTGATGGCGACCGCCATCGGGGTACCGGTTCTCATCATCGGCTATGGTGGGGACCCTGCGGTGGTCGGCGCGATCGGAATGCTCGCCGGCTTCTGCGGGACCTTGATGACGCCGATGGCGGCCAACTTCAATCTCGTGCCGGCGGCGCTGCTAGAGCTCAAGGACGAATATGGCGTGATCAAGGCGCAGATCGGCACCGCCATCCCGCTTCTGTTCGTCAACATCCTCTTCATCTACGTCTTCGCCTTCTGACCCCTCACATGCCGGACCCCGAATGACTCACCGCCTGACCGCCGAGACCGCCAACCGTTTCTCCGAGATCGCGCTCGGACATGTGACCAAGGAATTTCCCCACAAGCTGGATCATGTTCTGGAAGGGCCGGAGGACGCTCTGCCGCCGCGAGCTCTGCACCCGATCTTCTTCGGCAGCTTCGATTGGCACAGCTGCGTCCACGGTTACTGGCTATTGCTCCGGCTCCGGCGCCTTTTTCCTGGTCTGCCTGTCGCTGGCCGAGTAGAGACGCTGCTCGACGAGATGATGACGGTCGAAAAGGTTCAGGGGGAACTTTCCTATCTGGACCGGGCTTATACCGGGGGCTTCGAGCGGCCTTATGGCTGGGCCTGGTTACTGGCGCTCCATGTGGAGGCTCAGCGCCATGCGGAGCCCTGGTCGGACAATCTCGCACCGCTCGCCACGGCGTTTGCCGACCGTTTCAAATCCTATCTCCCGCGGCTGACTTATCCGATCCGGGTCGGCACGCATTTCAACACCGCTTTCGCGATGATCCTCGCCCTGGAGTGGGCAGAAGTGAATGACGAAACGCTGGCGGAGCTAATCCGGCAACGGTCGGATGCTTATTTCGGCAACGACGGCGACTGCCAGGCCTGGGAGCCGGGCGGCGACGAATTCCTGTCTTCGGCGCTGACCGAAGCTCTGTGCATGCGCCGAACCCAGGGGGAGTCTTTTCCCGAGTGGTTCGGGCGCTTCCTGCCCCGGCTGGCGGAAAGACATCCCGCGAGTCTCTTCGAACCGGCCTTCGTCTCCGATCGCTCGGATGGCAAGATCGTTCATCTCGATGGCACCAATCTCAGCCGCGCCTGGTGCTGGCGGGGCATCGCCAATGCGCTTGCGCCCGATCTGGCCGATCTGGCGCGGCGTACCGCCGACGCCCACCTCGATTCCAGTCTGCCGCACGTAACAGGCGATTATATGGGCGAGCATTGGCTTGCGACCTTCGCCCTGCTGGCGCTCGAACAGCCGAGTTGAGCTCCGGGACCTGCGCCCCTCGGGCCGCTGTCGGTATGGTTTACAAATCCTTACCGCGTTAACCCTCGGACCTGCGCATTTCCGCCGCTGGCCCGCTTCTTGCGTCACTGCAGGCATGTGGAACCGCATTGGCAGATTGTTCATCGTCAAGACCCGCTGGGAAGCCATGGCCATCATCTACGCGCTCGCTTTGGGTGCGATCGAACGCGGCGAGCAGTATCTCCAGCAATATCCCGGCACGGGTGGCTGGTTGCTTTTCCTGGCCTGCACCGGCGCCGTCTTCCTGGCTGGAGCAAGGCTGATGGAGACGACCCGGAAGGATTCCGGCCCGCGCCGCCGGAGAAGCGACCTCGGAACGATCTGAGCGGCTCAATTCGGCTCCCGCCAAGGACTGACGCCTCTTCCCAACTATTGGTAAAATATCCCAGCTCAACGGCGTCCAAGGCTCCTCGTCGTTGGGGTCGAACACAGAAATAACGGCGGATTTCTGCCGAAAATCGTAGTTGGCACGACCCTTGTAAACCTTAGTGAGCATAAGAGTTCACAAGGTTCAAGGGAGCAAGCAAATGGTCAACTTCACCAACATCGCCACCGCTGCAGTCGGCGCACTCGTCATCTCGACGGCCTGCATCGCAGCCGCCACCGGCCCCGCTTATGCGGTTGACGCCGAGACGGTCAGCTACACCGCAACGGACAGCTCGGTAACGGTAAGGGCAGAAGCCTGAACCGCGGTGGTCGGCCGGAGAGTTCATAACCCCCTGTGCCTCTCCGGCCGCCGCCAAGCCTCTTTCTTACGGAGCCCCACTCAATGAGCATCTTCTCCCGCACTCGCGACATCATCGCCGCCAACGTCATCGACCTGGTCAACCGGTCGGACGACCCGGCGAAGACGATCCGGGTGATCATTCTCGAAATGGAGGAGACGCTGGTCGAAGTACGGGCGTCGGCGGCTCGATCGATCGCGGACATGAAGGAGCGCAGCCGTCAGGTCGCGCAGTTGCGGGAGCTCCAGGACAGCTGGACAGACCGCGCCGAGCTCGCCCTTAGCAAGAGCCGTGACGATCTCGCCCGCGCCGCTCTGATCGAGCGGGAAAAGCTCAGTGCTTTGGCCGATGAGCTTCGCGACGAGATTGCGGAAATCGATGCCGCCCTGCGGGCGTCCGAGGCGGACATCGCCAAGCTCCAGGGCAAGCTGCGCGAGGCCCGCAACCGCCAGAACGCCATCGCGACCCGGATCGAGACCGCTCACAACCAGGCGAGGCTGCGTGAACTCTATGCCGGCCAGCGAGTCGACGAGGCCTTCTCCAACTTCGCCGTTCTCGAGCGTCAGGCCGATCTGGTCGAGGGCCATGCCGAGGCGCTGATGCTCGCGGCGCCGGCCAAGACGCTCGAGGAAGAAATTGCCGAGCTCAAGGTCAGCGAAAAGGTCGAAGCGGAGCTCGAGGCAATGAAAGCGGCGCGGAGGGTTGCGGCATGACCGTGGAAATCGACGGTATCGACATCGTCGCCGCAGCTCAGGCGGGTGCCTTGATTGGCGGGATAATCACAATCCTGGTGATCGGCCTGATGATCTACCTGCTGGTGCGACCGCCGCGGCACGTACGCGAGGCCAGGCGGCGCCCATTGGAACTCCAGGAAAATGAAGCGGAACAGATGCTCGACCTGATGGAACGGATGGAATCGCGGCTGGAAGTGCTCGAGCGGGCACTCGCCGACCATCAGGCGGCCGAGCCCCGGACAGCGGAGCCAGGCATATTGGAATCGGCCGGGAATGGCCGGGAAACGAGGAGGCTGAAATGAGTGTGCGGGGCAAAAGGTTCGAGACCGACCGAAGCCAGGGGAAGATCCTGGGAGTCTGCGCAGGTATCGCAAACCAGACCGGGATCGACGCCACCATCATTAGGATCGGCGTTGTCGTCCTGGCTCTGGCGTTCTCGGTGCCGTGGACCATGGTCGCCTACGCCGCCGTCGCCTTTTTCGGGCGCCCGCGCCGCCAGACGGCATATCTGCCGGAGCGGGTGGGGGGCAGGGAGGAATCGCGAGAGCGGATGCGCTCGCTCGACCTCAGGATGCAGGCGATCGAGACCTATGTGACCAGCTCGAACAGCCGTCTCGCCCGCGAGATCGAAGAGCTTCGCTAGTCGCACGGCCCAGAGGGAGACACGAGAATGCAGCCGGAGCCCGCCTTCGTGATGGGACTGATGTTTGGAGCGCTCCTGCTCTGGTTCGCGCAGAGCATGTTTCGCGCCCGACGCCTGCGCCAGGAAGCGGACATCAAGCTGGCGGAGCTTCGAGAGCCGAGCGATCAGCGCCGGCTTCGTGAGATCGAGGAATTGCACAAGCGCCTTGCGGTGCTGGAGCGTCTGGCAACGGATCCGGCGGAGAGGACCGCCGCGGAAATCGAAAGACTGCGCTGAAGCGCAGCACGGATTGGGAGGAAGATATGAGCCAATCGATGACCCTGCTGGCGATGGCGAGCTTCGGCCTCGCGGCGCTGATTATCCTGACATATTCGGGACTCAAGGCCTGGCATGGCTGGCTGGAGGTCAAGCGACTCGAGCTGGCGGGCCATCGTCATAGCGAGCCGCGGAGCCAGGCTATGGACATGATCGAAATGGCGGATCTCAAGGAGCGGATCCGAAAGCTCGAGAACATCGCCGCCTGCATAGATCTGTAGCAACTGGCCGGGCCCACCAGGCCCGGACGACCAAGGGGGTAAGGCATGCAGGACTGGGTAGTCCGACTGATCGACTGGGGCGGCTATGCGGGCGTCTTCCTGCTGTCGCTGATCGAGACGATCATCCTGCCTTTGCCTTCCGAGCTGATCCTGCCGATCGCCGGGATGCGCGCAGCGAACGGTCCTCTGGGCCTGGCGGGGGTCATCCTGGCTGCCACGGCCGGATCGATGACCGGCAACATGATCTGGTACTGGGCGGCCCGCTCGATCGGGCTCGAACGCTTGCGAAGCTTCATCGACCGCCACGGGCGGTGGGTCGCCATCGACTGGATCGACGTCCAGCGGGTTGCCGATCTCTTTCACCGACACGGACCGGCCATCGTGTTCAGCGGCAGGCTCGTGCCCGGGGTCAGGACCTTCGTCTCGGTGCCCGCCGGTCTGGTGACGATGCCGGCGCTTCGCTTCGCCTTGTGGTCGACGATCGGCACGGCCCTGTTCGCCGCCGCCTTGGCCGGCGCCGGATTTGCCGCCGGCAGCTGGCTGACCTGGATAGAAGATGCCGCCGGGCCGATCGCCTCCGCAGTCCTGGCAGGAATCGCCATCCTCTATATCTGGCGCCAGCTCACCTGGAACCGTCGTTCTCACCTTACCGAGCGGGTCGAACCTCGCTGATCCTGGCCCGTTCGGTTTCGCCATCCGGTCCGATCAGCCAGATGTCTCCGAAATCCTCATGGACCAATGCGGCCGGACGAGACCCGCCGAGCTGCTCGACGATGTCCGGCACCGTATTGCTGTGACCGACGATCAAGGCCGGTAATGGCCCCGAGCGGACCCGGGCAATCAAGCCGGGCGTGTCCGCGGGGTCATAGACGATCGGCGTCAAGCCGAGCCGGGCGGCGATCGGCGCGGCCGTCTGCCCGCTTCGCTTGAAGCCGCTCACATAGATCGATCGGGGTGAATTCCTGCCAAACCATCCGGCCAACAGGGCCGCCGACCGCTGGCCCTCTTCGGTCAGATCCGGATCCCGCTCTCCGGCCGGTGTATGCAGATGACGTACCACATAATAAGCGGGTGAGGCCGGGGCGTCGGCCAAAGTGGCGCAGCCGGAAAGTGTGACCAGAACGCCTGCGAGCAGACTCAACAGCCTCATGGTTGGGACCTTTCACAAGGGGTGCACGCGGCCGAAAAATCTACTAACGGCATCGCGAACCGCAAGAAACGAAGGCAGAGGATGGCCGATAGTATCGAGCGCCGCAATCGGCCGGCGCTCTCACTCCATGTTCCTGAGCCCGACGCTCGCCCGGGCGACGAAGTGGATTTCAGCGCGATCGTGATTCCCGAAGCCGGCAGCGTCGGCCGGCCGGATGTCGCAGTCGCGGCCGCGGAGACTCACCCTCTCTGCTTCACCCTCGTCCGGGTCCTGGACGAGGACGGCAAGGCGATCGGTCCGTGGGACCCGAAGCTCGATCCGGATACGCTTCGCCGGATACTCCGCGACATGCTTATGGTTCGGGTATTCGACGAGCGCATGTTCCGCGCGCAGCGCCAGGGCAAGACCAGTTTCTACATGAAGGCGCTGGGCGAGGAGGCGGTGGCCGTCGCTGCCGCGCATGCGCTCGACCGGGACGATATCTGCTTTCCCACCTACCGCCAGCAAGGCCTCCTGATCGCGCGCGATTATCCGCTCGTCGAGATGATGTGCCAGATCTACTCGAACAAAGGCGACAAGCTCAAAGGGCGGCAACTGCCGATCATGTATTCCGATCGGGAAAGGGGTTTCTTCTCGATCTCGGGCAACCTTGCCACCCAATATCCGCAGGCGGTGGGCTGGGCGATGGCGAGCGCGATCAAAGGCGACAGCCGGATCGCAGCGACCTGGATCGGGGATGGCGCCACCGCCGAAGGCGATTTCCACAACGCGGTCACCTTTGCCGGGGTCTATCGGGCGCCGGTGATTCTGAACGTCGTGAACAATCAATGGGCGATCTCGAGTTTCTCGGGCATCGCCGGTGCCGAGCTCACCACCTTCGCTGCACGGGCCGTGGGCTACGGCATTGCCGGCCTTCGTGTGGACGGAAACGATGCCCTGGCGGTCTATGCCGCCACGCGCTGGGCGGCCGACCGCGCCCGCAGCAATCTCGGGCCGACCCTGATCGAATTGTTCACCTACCGCGCAGAAGGGCATTCCACCTCCGACGACCCGACCGCATATCGGCCGCAGGGCGCTGGCGCCAAATGGCCGCTGGGCGACCCGATCGAGCGATTGAAGCGACATCTCATTCAGCTCGGCGAATGGGACGAGGAACGCCACGGCCAGCTCCAGGAAAAGCTGTCGGCGGAGGTTCGATCGGCGCAGAAGGAAGCCGAGAAACAGGGGACTCTCGGAAGCGGCCATTTCGAAGATATCGATTCGATGTTCGCGGACGTCTTCGAGGAGGTTCCCTGGCATCTCGCCGAGCAGCGCGAGGCGGCCCACGAGGAAGCGAAGGCGCGCCGGAAATGACCGTCATGAACATGATCGAGGCGTTGAACGACGCCCATGACGTGATGATGGGCCGTGACGACAACATCGTCGTGATGGGCGAGGACGTCGGCTATTTCGGCGGCGTGTTTCGGGTCACCGCCGGCCTTCAGGCCAAATATGGGCGCACCCGCGTGTTCGACGCGCCGATCGCCGAAGGTGGTATCGTCGCTGCTGGAATCGGCATGGCGCTCTACGGTTTGAAGCCCGTCGCCGAGATCCAGTTCGCCGATTACATCTTTCCCGGCTTCGACCAGATCTTCTCCGAAGCGGGGCGCATCCGTTACCGGACCGCCGGCGAATGGTCGGTGCCGATGGTGATCCGTTCGCCTTATGGGGGCGGCATCTTCGGCGGCCAGACCCATAGCCAGTCGCCCGAAGCCTTCTTCGCCCATATGCCGGGCATCAAGACGGTGATCCCCTCCAATCCCTACGATGCCAAGGGGCTTCTGATTGCCGCGATCGAGGATCCGGATCCGGTCGTCTTTTTCGAGCCGAAGCGCATCTACAACGGTCCCTTCGACGGTTTTTACGAGCGACCGGTCACGCCTTGGGCCAAGCATCCCCAGGCGGACGTACCGGAAGGCCATTATGTCGTTCCATTGGGCAAGGCGGCGATCGTTCGAGAGGGCGAGGCGGTGACCATCCTCGCCTACGGAACGATGGTCCATGTCGCTCTTGCCACTGCCGAAGCGGAAGGTGTCGACGCCGAGGTGATCGATCTTCGGACGATCGTCCCGCTCGATATCGTGGCCATCGAGGAATCGGTGAAGAAGACCGGACGTTGTATCGTCCTTCACGAAGCGACCCGGACGGCCGGCTTCGGGGGCGAACTGGCGGCGCTGGTGCAGGAGCGCTGCTTCTATCATCTGGAGGCGCCGGTTCAGCGGGTTACCGGCTACGACACGCCTTATCCGCATTCGATGGAATGGACCTATTTCCCGGGGCCGGCGCGGCTTGCGCGCGCGCTTAAGGCCGTACTGGAGGACTGACCGCACATGGCGCGTTTCGAATTCAAGCTTCCGGACATCGGCGAAGGCATTGCCGAGGCCGAAATCGTGGCCTGGCACGTCAAGGTGGGCGATCAGGTCGCCGAGGACCAGCAGATCGCCGACATGATGACGGACAAGGCAACCGTCGAGATGGAATCCCCGGTGGCCGGCAAGGTGCTCGAGATTGCCGGCGAGGTGGGCGATCAGATTGCGATCGGTAGTGTCCTCATCGTTCTGGAGACCGAAGGCGAAGTCTCCGTCGCGGACGAGACCGAACAGCCGATCGCCGACGGCATGGCTGAAATCCCAGAGGCATTGGAAGATGTCGCTCCCGTTGCGGCTCCGATCCCAGCTGAGGACGTCCCTCAAGACACCACGAAACCGACCGATCTTCCCAGCGCCGAAACGGCGCGTCCGGCGGCCGCATCGAGATTAGAGCCGGAGCCGAAGTCCAGGCTACTCGCCTCGCCGGCGGTTCGGCAGCGAGCCCGCGATCTCGGCGTCGATCTTGCTCAGGTGCGTTATTCCGGCGACCGGGTCCGCCACGCCGATCTCGATGCCTACCTGCTTTATCATGGCGGCGGCGGCTCGCGGCCCGCCGCGCCCAGGCAGGATGAGGAGATCAAGGTAGTCGGCCTTCGCCGCCGGATCTCCGAAAACATGCAGGAGACGAAGCGCCGGATTCCGCACTTTACCTACGTCGACGAGGTTGACGTGACCGCCCTGGAGCAGACTCGGGCGATGATGAATTCAGACCGGGGAAGTCAGCCGAAGCTGACGTTGTTGCCCTTCCTGATTACCGCGATGTGCAAGGTGCTGCCCGATTATCCCCAGATCAACGCGCGCTACGACGACGACGCAGGGATCATCCGTCGATCGGGCGCCGTGCATATGGGCATGGCGACGCAAACCGATAACGGCCTCTCGGTGCCCGTCATCCGAAATGCGGAACGGCAGGATGTCTGGCAACTGGCGACCGAAATCCTCCGCCTCGCCGAGGCTACCCGAGCCGGCAAGGCCAGCCGGGACGAGCTCAGCGGCTCCACCATCACCATTTCCAGTCTGGGCCCGATGGGGGGAATTGTCTCGACACCCGTCATCAACCGTCCGGAAGTCGCGATCATCGCCGTCAACAAGGTCAAGGAGATGCCGGTCGTCGTCGACGGCGATCTCGAGATCCGCAAAATGATGAATCTCTCTTTGTCCTGCGACCATCGCGTCGTGGATGGCTGGGACGCCGCAAGCTTCATCCAGGATCTCAAGAAGCTGCTGGAGAACCCGCTCAGATTGTTGTCGATGCGATAGGTATCGGCCGCTGGCGCTCATGAAGCAGTGCCGGATAGCCCCGATAGACGCGCTCCTGGAAAGCGGAAAAGCCCAGCTTGCGAGCCACGCGAAGGGACAGTTCATTGTCGCTGTGAATGAGGCAGACGGTGCGCTGGGTGGAAAACCTTTCCTCCATCCAGGCCAAAGCGGCTGCAGCTGCCTCCGTGGCGTAACCACGTTCTCGCGCCCAGCCGGCCAGAGCCCAGGCGGCTTCCGGTGCGCCATCGAATTCGGGCCCTAGATTGCGCCGGAAATCGCCCAGCCCGGCCTCACCGACGAAGCGACCGCTGGCTTTCTCCTCGACGGCAAACGGGCCGAAACCGAGCAATGCCCAATGCCCGACCTGCCGTAGCAGCCGGGTCCAGGCCTCGTCGCTGCCCATTGGTCCCCGCTCGGAAAACCGGAACGTCTCCGGATCGGCGGTCATGGCAAGATAATCGTCGAAATCGTCGACGGTGAGAACACGCAGGATCAGGCGTTCGGTTTCGATTCGAACGGCCGGAATTGCCATGCTTTCACCCACGAAGAATGGAGCCCGGGCGAGACGCCGCGCTAACGGATTACCGCGTCCCATTAGCGTCTTCCCCAGTTTTCAGAAACCAGGCGCCTCCCGCGCAGCCCGAGAGTCGCGATTGCTCCTGCTGGGGGCACGGTTTCCCGCCTCACGCCGAACAAGCCGGCGCAGAGTGGCGAGAGGGGTGATTTCGGCTGCCCGGCCCCCGGCCGGGGTGGACTTGGCGACGTGTCGCGAGGATCAGGCATGTTCAGGCTACTTTCGTGAAAAACAGGTGGACGATCCGGACCGAAGGCCGGATCGTCCACGGTGGTCAGACGACGGCAAGACAGGGGCATCATCGTCAAACGATCTGAGCCGCATTGTTGCTGTCGACGGTCATGATCCCGACCGTGCTGCTGAAGGTGCCCACGGTCATCAGGGCGGCGGCGAGGGCGTAAAGGCTCTTGCGGAACATATTCGGTCTCCCGATTGGCAGTTTCGCCGCGGCGGGATCGCCGTGGCAAAACCTGATTAGACGGGTCCGACGCGGGCATCCTGAGGCGCATGTGGAATCATGCTGACCCAGTATCTTTCCATAATTGCCGGGTAATCACCGGGTGACTCATGCGCGTCGAATCGCTGCCGAGTCTGTGATAATCAGGTTGCCCCAGCCTCTGAGGCTGGCCGCGTACCGCGTCGAAAGGCCCAATTGATGTCGACGGAACGGGATCAGGAGACTCACCTGGCCTTCGGTGATTTCGTCATAGACCGGGGCGACGAGCGCGTGCTCGGCCCGGACGGGCCGATCAAGCTCGGCCACAAGGCCTATCGGGTACTGCTCGCGCTCGCCGAGCAGGACGGAAGGCTGCTGACCAAGGATGCGCTCTTCACCTCAGTTTGGGACGGGATGATCGTGAGCGAGTCTGCCTTGACCTCCACGATCAAGGAACTCCGCCGAGCGCTGGGAGATGAATCCCGGACACCCAGCTACATCGAAAGCGTCTATGGCCGAGGTTATCGGCTGATTCCGCCGGTCCGCGAGGCCGATGGCGCGGTCAACGCGTCGCGCGGAACCGATGGCCCGAAGCCGGATCGCCCGAGACCGCGCGAACCCGCTGCGGGCCGGCCTCCCTTCATACTAGTTTCGACGTTCGACGATTCCGCAGTGCGGATCCGTCATCCTTATTGTGCCGCCGAGCTGCGTGAAGAGGTTCTGTTGGGCCTCGCGCGTTTCCGTGAGATCCAACTGGTTGCCGACGACAGGCCCGAGGAAGAGGCGGCCAGCAGCCGACGCTCCGAGCGTGGCTATCAGCTCACCGCCCGGCTCTTGCCTGAAGCGGACGGCGTCAAGGTGATTGCCCGCGCCAAGCGGCTCGGCGACGGCGTCGTGGTCTGGGCTGAAACCATGTCGCTCGCCGACACCGGTACCGCCGGGGGAGTCGAAAAGATCGTTCGGCGTATCGTCGGCGCCGCGTTGCCCGCGGTCGACGAGGACTTGTGGCTGGGCCTACCCCAAGAAACCGGCGATCTCTACGACAGCTACCTCATCGCGAAGCGGCGATCCTTTGCCGCTTCGAGCTTCCAAGAAGCGAAGGCCGCCGCCGCTACTCTTGAAAGAATCATCGCCGAGCGGCCCGACTTCGCGCTCGCTTATCCGCCGCTTGGGCGGCTCTACAACACCGACTTCGGCTATACCGGGCTCGGCTCCACCCGCTCCCAAGAGCGAGCGCATGCGTTGAGCCTTGCCAAACGTGGCCTCGCCGCCGACCGCGGCAACGTCAACGCCTACACCTTATTGGGTTTCTGCCATCTCTGGCACGGCGAGCGGACGGCCGCACGCACCTGCTTCGAGCAGGCATTGACCTTGAATCCGTACAACCACGTTCGCCTCCAGGAATGCGCCACCGGGAGCATGTACATGGGGGACCTTTCAGAGGCGCGCGCCCTGATGGAGCGGGCGGCGGAGCTCAACCCGCTTCATGATGACACCTTCTTTGAGGATTACGGGCGATTGCTGCTGATCGCAGGAGACCATCAGGCGGCGCTCGAGGCGTTGTCCTCGGTGGTCAGCGGTTCCATTTGGGTCGACCTCTACCGTTCCGTCTGCGCCCTTCGCCTGGGGCGCGAAAATGGCCGCGACACCTTCAGTCAGTGGCGGGAACGGGTCGAAGCCAACTGGTTTGAGCCGACGCGGCCGGCGCCGGAGGAACTGTCCGACTGGGTCAGGCGCCATCATCCGCTTCCCGAGGAGGCAGGAGAAGCCTTCTTCGCTGATGTCGGTTCGATGCTGAACGCCGCGACGATGCCGACCCCTAAAGCTGGGCTGAAAGGGCGCGAATGAAACAGGTCTGCGGGGGCTTTATTGGAGCCCTCGCCGGAGCCTGGGCCCCGAGCGCTGCGGCAAGACAGGCACGCGCATCGTGGCGTTTAAGCTCGACATGAAGGCTCTGAAGCCGCCGGAAAGTCACTTCGTCGACCAGCCGCTC
>DASTDX010000164.1:0-7999 GCA_035710145.1 Allosphingosinicella sp. | reverse complement strand
CGCCGTCGATGGACGTCGTTCAGCTCCGCGCACGGGTCGGCATGGTGTTCCAGAAGCCCAATCCGTTTCCCAAATCGATCTACGAGAATGTCGCCTACGGCCCCCGGATTCACGGCCTGGCCTCGAACAAGAGCGAGCTTGACGTCATCGTCGAGCGCTCCCTGAAGCGGGCCGGTCTGTGGGACGAGGTCGCCGATCGCCTGCAGGAAAGCGGCACTGCTCTTTCCGGCGGACAGCAGCAGAGGCTCTGCATCGCCCGGGCGATCGCGGTCGATCCCGAAGTGATCCTGATGGACGAGCCCTGCTCGGCGCTCGATCCGATCGCCACCGCCAAGATCGAGGAGCTGATCCACGAGCTTCGCGGCCGTTATGCGATCGTCATCGTCACCCACAACATGCAGCAGGCGGCGCGGGTGTCTCAGCGAACCGCCTTTTTTCACCTCGGCGTGCTCGTCGAATATGGCGACACGTCGGACATCTTCACCAACCCGCGCGAGACCCGCACCAAGGATTACATCACCGGCCGTTACGGCTGAGGAGAAGGAATTTCGACATGGCGACCACCGGCCACACGATCAAAGCCTTCGACGAGGAGCTCGACCAGCTTCGCGCCACCATCGCCGAGATGGGCGGCCTCGCCGAGACCGCGATCAGGGAGGCGATGCAGGCCCTCGTGCGGCGCGACAAGGAGGCAGCACAGGCCGTGGTGCAGCGCGACCAGCGGATCGACCTGCTCGAGGCCGAAGCCGAGCGCCAGGCGGTCCAGATCATCGCGCTACGGGCACCCATGGCTGACGATCTGCGCGAGGTCGTCGCGGCGTTGAAGATCGCCGGCGTGGTCGAGCGGATCGGAGATTACGCAAAGAACATCGCCAAGCGCGTCGGCAGCGTCGAAGATAGCAAGATCAGGCCGCTGTCGCTGCTCCCCGAAATGGCGCGGATCGCGTCCGAGATGGTCCATGACGTGCTCGACGCCTTCGCCGCCCGCGACGCCCAGAAGGCGGCCGACGTGTGCGAGCGCGACGCCGCCGTCGATGACTTCTACAACAGCATTTTCCGGGCGCTGCTGACCCACATGATGGAAAATCCCCACAACATCACCCCGGCCACCCATCTGCTGTTCGTCGCGAAGAATCTCGAGCGCATCGGGGACCATGCGACCAACGTCGCCGAAATGGTCTATTTCGCAGCCAAGGGCGAACATCTGACCGAACGGGCCAAGGGCGCCGATCCCAGCGACATCGAGGCAAGCGACGTTGCCGGATAACAAGCCGAGGATACTTCTCGTGGAGGACGACCGCTCGCTCGTCGAGCTGCTGTCCTTTCATCTGCGCCGCGCCGAATTCGACGTCGAGACGACGACCGACGGGGAGGATGCGCTCCTGATGGCCCGAGAGGCGCCGCCAGACCTGGTCATCCTCGACTGGATGATCGAAGGCATTTCGGGTCTGGAAGTCTGCCGTCGCCTGCGCCGGCTTCCCGAGACGGCGAACGTGCCGATCATCATGCTCACCGCGCGCGGGGAAGAGACCGACCGAATCCGCGGTCTCGAAACCGGCGCCGACGATTATGTCACCAAGCCGTTCTCGCCGCGGGAACTGGTCGCCCGGGTCGGAGCGGTGCTCCGACGCGTCCGGCCGGCCCTTGCCGGGGAAGGTCTGAGCTTCGGCGGGATCGAGATGGACCTGATGTCGCACAAGGTTCGCCGCGATGGTGCGCCGGTCGCGCTCGGGCCGACCGAGTTTCGACTGCTTCGCCATTTCCTCGAACATCCTCGCCGGGTCTTTTCCCGCGAGCGCCTGCTCGACTCGGTTTGGGGGCATGACAGCGACATCGAACTTCGAACCGTCGATGTGCATATCCGCCGGCTTCGGGGTGCGATCAACGCCGGCGACAAGCCGGACGTGATTCGCACCGTCCGTTCCGCCGGCTACGCGCTGGACGACCAGGAAGCATGATCTTCGACTAGCCGAAACGCTGCTTGCGGCGTTAAGCCCGGTGACCCCTTTCCGCCGGAGCCCCATTTGCTGGTCCAGTTCGCCGCTTTGCCTTTCCGCCTCGATCCGGAAAGAGGCCTTCAGGTCCTTCTGATCACCTCGCGGGATTCGCGGCGATGGGTAATCCCCAAGGGCAATCCGATACCGCGCCTCAAGGGTCATGAGGCAGCGGCCAACGAGGCCTATGAGGAAGCCGGGATCGAGGGCGAACTGCTCGATCGGCCGGTCGGCCATTATCAATATGACAAGATCCGTCGCTCGGGGGAGGAAGCCCCCGCTCTGGTTACCGTCTACCCGATGAAGGTGACCCGGCAGCATTATGACTGGCCGGAAAGGACGGAGCGCACGATTCGGTGGCTCGAACCGCGCAAGGCGGCCATGCTGGTCGACGAACCGGAACTGAAGGCGTTGATCCTCGCCTTCCTTCCGACGAGCAGCGACTATGCGGGTGTGCCCACCCTTGTTAAGGGCGGTCACCGATTCGGCAGGGGGTTGAAGATGCTGGGCGTGCTTCGGGCCATCATGCCGCGGGAAGACCGCTTCTTCGACATGTTCACGCGCCAGGCCGATATCATCATCGCCGGCGCCGACCAGATGACGGCGATGTTTTCCGGCGAGGAGGGGATCCCGGAATCCTGCCGTCGGATCGAGGAGCATGAGCATTCGGCGGACGACGTCACCCGCGACGTTCTGGTCGCGGTTCGCCGCTCCTTCATCACGCCTTTCGATCGAAGCGCGATCACCGCCCTTGCCTCGGCGATGGACGATGCCCTGGACGAAATGTGGCAGACGGCCAAGGCGATCACGCTTTACGAAGTGACGAGCTTCGAACCGCAAATGCTGGAGATGAGCCGCCATGCCGCCGAAGCGGCTCGGCTGGTTCGCGAAGCGGTCCCCCTGATGCGGAACATCGGGCGGAACAGCCAGCGACTGCATGAGATCACCGAACAGATCGTCCATCTGGAGGGTCGGGCCGACGGCCTGCACGAAAAGGGTCTCAAGGCGCTGTTCCAGGCCCATGGCGCGGAGCGGGCGATGGACTTCATCGTCGGCCGCGAAATTTACAGCCACGTCGAGCGGGTGCTCGACCGACTCGAAGACGTGGCCGACGAGATTCAGGGTATCGTGATCGACCACGCCTGATGGACGGCTACACTTTCACCATTATCGCCCTGATCGGGATCGCGCTCGCGTTCGATTTCCTGAACGGGCTGCACGACGCCGCCAATTCGATCGCCACGGTGGTGTCGACCAGGGTCCTGAGCCCCCAGCTCGCGGTCGTCTGGGCCGCCTTCTTCAACTTCATCGCCTTTCTCTTCTTCAGCCATGCGGTGGCCAATACCATCGGCAAGGGCATCATCGATCCGGACATCGTCACCCCGGCGGTGATCTTCGGCGCTCTGATGGGCGCGATCATCTGGAACATCCTCACCTGGCTGCTCGGAATACCGTCGAGCAGCAGCCATGCGCTCGTCGGCGGACTTGTCGGCGCTGGTCTGGCGGCGGGAGGCTTCGATGTCATCGTCGCCTCCGGCGTCATCAAGACGGCAGCCTTCATCTTCCTCGCGCCGATCCTTGGCATGATCATGGCCATCCTGCTGGTCGTGATCACGTCCTGGCTGTTCAAGCCGGTTTCGGCCAACGCGTCGGACCGGGTCTTCCGGCGCCTCCAGTTGGTCTCGGCCGCCGCTTACTCGCTCGGTCACGGCGCCAATGACGCCCAGAAGACCATGGGGATCATAACCGTCCTGTTATTCTCGCAAGGCCTGCTTCAAGGCGAATTCCACGTACCGTTCTGGGTGGTCATCACCTGCCAGGCGGCGATGGGCCTGGGAACGTTGATGGGGGGCTGGCGGATCGTCCACACGATGGGATCAAAGATCACTCGCCTAACGCCGCATCAGGGCTTCTGCGCCGAGACCGGCGGTGCCTTCATGCTGTTCGGAGCGACGGCTTTCGGAATCCCCGTTTCGACCACTCACACGATCACCGGGGCGATCATGGGGGTGGGAGCGGCGCGACGGACCTCGGCCGTCCGCTGGGGCGTCGCCGGCAACATCATCGTCGCGTGGTTCCTGACTATCCCCGCCGCCGCTTTGGTGGCGGCGGCCTTTTACGGAATTACCCAGCTCTTTTGAGCGGCAGGCACTCCAACTTCAGCACTCGACGACATTGACGGCGAGGCCGCCGAGCGAAGTCTCCTTGTAGCGCTCATTCATGTCGAGGCCGGTCTTGCGCATCGTCTCGATCACCTGGTCGAGGCTCACCCGATGGGACCCATCGCCGACCAAAGCGAGGCGCGAGGCCTCGATCGCCTTGATCGCGCCGACCGCGTTCCGCTCGATGCACGGCACCTGGACGAGGCCGCCAACCGGATCGCAGGTCAGTCCGAGATTATGCTCCATGCCGATCTCGGCGGCATTCTCGACCTGGCCGGGCGTACCACCCATGGCCGCGGTCAACCCGCCCGCCGCCATCGAGCAGGCCACACCGACTTCGCCCTGGCAGCCAACCTCCGCACCGGAGATGGACGCATTTTCCTTGAACAGGGAGCCGATCGCCGCGGCGGTGAGGAGGAAATCGTGGACCCCGCGGTAGGAGGCCTGGGGCGTGAACCTCTGATAATATCGAAGCACCGCCGGGACGATCCCGGCGGCTCCGTTGGTCGGTGCGGTGACGACCTTCCCGCCGGCCGCATTCTCCTCGTTGACGGCAAGCGCCCAGAGATTGACCCAGTCGATGACCGTCAGCGGGTCCGAAAGGGCGCGCTCGGCGCGCTCCGTCAGGAGCCGGTGCAAGGCGGGTGCCCGTCTTTTCACGTTGAGCCCGCCTGGCAGAATTCCGTTGGCGGCCATGCCGCGGTCGATGCAGGCCGACATCGCTTGAACGATCGCGTCGAGCCTTTGATCGATTTCTTTGTCGAGCGACGCAGCGCGCTCGTTGGCTCGGGCGATCTCGGCGATGCTGAGCTGTTCGCGCGCGGCGATGGCGAGGAGTTCCTCGGCCGAGCTGAACCGGAAAGGCAGGTCGACCAGAAGGTCGGGCGGGGCGTTGCGCGCCACCGCCGCTTCGTCGACGATGGCGCCGCCGCCCACCGAATAAGCCACCCAACTACAGAACGCGTCTCCCGCTTCGTCGAATGCGCTGAAGCGCATGCCGTTGGAATGATGCGGCAGCCGCTCGCGCTGGAGGAAGCGCAGATGCTGGGTCTCGTCGAACGCGATCTCGCGAAGCCCGGCGACCGACAGATGTCCGCGCGCGCGAATTTGGGAAACCAGGGCTTCGGCGGAATCGGGATCGATCCGGTCCGGCTTTTGCCCTGACAGGCCGAGCAGGATGGCCCGATCGGTCGCGTGCCCCTTGCCGGTGAGCGCGAGCGAGCCGTAGAGGTCGACCTCGATGCGCGCGACACGATCGAGGAGCCCGTCGGCCCGAAGCCGGTCGACGAAAGTGCAGGCAGCCGTCATCGGCCCCATCGTGTGGGAACTCGACGGGCCGACGCCGATCTTGAAGAGGTCGAAAACACTGCAAACCAAGGCTTTGCTCCTGCGTGGGCGAGATGGACCTCGCGGCGGACGGTGACAAGACCGGAGCAACCCTTCGTTCTGCTCGACGATGCCCGCTTGGGCGGTGCCGCGCGGTTGTACCGGCGTCCGGCCTCGATCGTGGCGACGAAGGATCCGGAGGAAGTCGCCGCCTGCCTGGAAAGCCTGCGCCGGATCGGGACTGGCCACGCGGCGGGCTTCCTCGCCTATGAAGCCGGTTATTCGTTCGAGCCGAAACTCGCCCCGCTTCGACGGAAACCGGGCGCCGACGCGCCCCCGCTCTTGTGGTTCGGCCTGTTCGATGAGGTCGAACTGGTCGATCCCGCATTTTTTCTCCCCGATCCCGACGGCGCCTGGTCGGGAGCGCCGCGGCCGGTCGTTGCCCGCTCGGATTACGAGGAAAAGCTGGCCAGGGTGCAGGCGCACATCGCCGCCGGTGACATCTACCAGGCCAATCTGACTTTCCAGGCCGACATCTCGACCGCCGGCTGCCCGATGGCCCTCTACGCCGGCCTTCGCCGCCGGGCCGAGGCCGGCCATGGGGCCCTGGTCTTCACCGGCAGCCACTGGATCCTCAGCCTGTCCCCGGAGCTGTTCTTCACGCTCGCCGAAGGTCAGGTGACGACCCGGCCGATGAAGGGCACTGCCCCGGCGGGCACCGATCCGGCCACGCTCCGGGACGACCCGAAGCAGCGTTCGGAAAATCTGATGATCGTCGATTTGCTGCGCAACGATCTGTCGCGCGTCGCTCGGACGGGATCGGTGAAGGTGCCCGAATTGTTCGCCGTCGAATCCTATCCCACCGTCCTGCAGATGACATCGACGGTCACCGCCCGACTGGACCAGGACCTCGGCCCCGTCGATCTCTTGCGCGCCATCTATCCCTGCGGCTCGATCACCGGAGCGCCCAAGATCCGGGCGATGGAGCTGATCGCCGGGCTCGAAACGGAATCGCGCGGTGTCTATTGCGGCGCGATCGGCGCGATCGGCCGGGATGGCGAGGCCGCTTTCAATGTTGCCATCCGGACGCTGACGTTGAAGGAGGGCGGGCAGATCGCCCGGATCGGCCTCGGCTCCGGAATCGTGGCCGACAGCGTCCCGGGGGACGAATGGCGGGAATGCCTGGCGAAAGGACGATTCGTGGCCTCGAAGAGACGTTTCGATCTGATCGAAACAATGGCCTTCGATCCCCATGACGGCATCGCCGATCTTGGCGAGCATCTGACCCGGATGAAGAACAGTGCCCAGGCGCTCGATTTCCCGTTCGACCGGCACGAGGCACGCAACGAACTTCAGGCCGCGACCTTTCGCGCTGGCCCGAGCAAGGTCCGCCTGATGCTGTCGCGAAGCGGCGCGATGGCGATCGAGCTCCGGCCGCTTGAGACCCTTCCTGAATCGCCTGTCGAGGTGTCGATCGTCCCGCTTCCGGTCCCGTCCGACGATTTCCGGCTCGCCCACAAGACCAGCGACCGAGGCTTTTACGACGAAGCTCGAGCCGCCGCCGGAAGCTGGGAAGTCGTCTTTCACGACCCGGCAGGTTTCCTCACCGAAGGGAGCTTTTCGAACCTGTTCGTGAAGCGCGGCGGCCGATTCCTGACGCCGCCGCTCGCCCGCGGACTATTGCCGGGAATCCTTCGTCAGCGACTGATCGATGAGGGGAAGGCGGAGGAGGCGGACCTGAGGGAGGCCGACCTCGTCGACGGATTCTGGCTCGGCAATTCGGTTCGAGGACTTGTCGCCGCGCGGCTTGCCCCCGCAAAAAACTGATCGCGGCTCAGGCCGCGAGCGGAAAGCGAAGCAGCCGGTCGGCGACCGGAACCAGGGCCTCCGCACGACCGCCGACGGCCCGAACGATCTCCGGATGATCGGCGTCGAGACCGCCCGTCAGGGCCCCGAAGGCCGGCAGGACAAGCTTGCGCTCGGTGGCGACGAAGCAGCGCCTGGAAACCTGCCGCCCACGCCGGGTGATCCGAAGCTTGGGGTGAAAGTGGCCGGATAGCTCCGGTCGAGCTTCCCCGGGATCCGCTTCGTGGCGAAGAACGAGCCCGTCCACCTCCGCCTCCTCCCTGATCGTCCCGCCGCAATGATCGGCGAAGCCTGGATCGTGGTTGCCGACGATCCAGGTCCAGTCTGTCGCGGCGGTCAGCGCCGTCAGTGTTTCACGCGCGCGCTCCGGCAGCCGGTCGCAGCCGTTTTGGTCGTGAAAGCTGTCTCCCAGGCACCAGATCTCCTTCGCGCCGGTCCCGGCCACGATCGACGCCAGATCGCTCAGGGTGGCCTGCGAATCGTAAGGCGGCAGCATCTGCCCCAGGCGGGCGAACCAGCTCGCTTTCTCGAGGTGAAGATCCGCGACCAGCAGAGCCTGCCGAGCGGGCCAGAACAGGGCCCCCTGAGGCAGGGCCATCAATTCGTGACCACAGAACGAAAAGCGAACCATGCCCTGCTATGATCGCAGCT
>DASTDX010000163.1:0-77482 GCA_035710145.1 Allosphingosinicella sp. | reverse complement strand
TCGCCAGCGAATAGACTTCCTGGCCCGTAGAGCATCCGGCGCACCAGATCGCGAGCCGGCGGTCCCTGGATCGGGCCTGCTCGATCCGCTTCACCGGGCCGCCGAGCAACAGGTCGAACGGCAGTTTGTCGCGGAAGAAATAAGTCTCGTTGTTGAGCAGCGCTTCGATCACCTGCTCGGCCAAAGCCGGCGCCTGCCCGGAAACAATTCGCGAGACCAGCTGGTCCATCGTCGCGAAGCCATGTTCGCGGATGATCGAGGCCAAGGCAGTATCGATGCGCCAGCGCCGGCTCAGGCTCAGTTGCTGGCCGGTGCGCGCTTCGAGAAGGCTTGCGAGAATGCGCTGCGAGGCCGTGCTTATTTCCATGATTGAAGCCCCGCGCGAAGCGCGACCCGGCGCGCAAGATCCGATGGCGGCAGCACCGCCGATGCCAGACCGGCTTCGGCGACGGCGCGGGGCATGCCCCATACCGCCGACGTCGCCCGGTCCTGAGCGAAAATGGAGCCGCCCTGCTCAACGATTCGGCGCCCGCCGACCAGCCCGTCGCGGCCCATTCCGCTGAGGATGATGCCGATCCCGCCGTCGCCATAGGCCTCGGCGACCGAGGAAAGCATGGGATCCACGGAAGGCAGGCAGCCGGACGGGGCGGCCTTGCGATCCAGCCGGATCGCGACATCGGCGCCGTGGCGCTGGACGCACAGATGGGCATCGCCCGGAGCGACGTGAATGACGTCGCGGCGAAGCACCTGACCCTCCTCGGCAACCCTTGCGAGGCGCCCGGAAGCGGCCTCCAGCTGGCGCGCGAAGGAGGCCATGAAGACGGGGGGCAGATGCTGGGTCACCAGGATCGGCACCTTTATCTCGGCCGGAAGCACGCGAAGAAATCCGGTCAAAGCGTGAAAGCCGCCGGTCGAGGAGCCCAGGGCGACGCAGCCAAGCGGGCCTTCCCCCATGGGACGGAGGCGGATCGGATCGGACGGATCCACCGCGGCTTCCGCCTGGGGCAGGCGCACGGCCCGGCCGATGCGACGCAGCCGATCGGCGAGCACGTCGGCGAAGCGACCACCGAAAACGCCGGCGCCGGGTTTGGGCAGGGCGTCGGCCGCACCGAGCGAGAGCGCCCGAACCGCCGTTTCGGCACCCTCTTCCGCCATTGACGAGACGATGAGGACCCGTGCGCCGGCGCCGGTCCGAAGGATGTCCGGTAGCGCGTCCAGGCCGTTTCCGCCGGGCATCTCGACGTCCAGGAGGACGATGTCGACGCGCACGGTCTTGAGGGCATCGAGCGCTTCGACAGCGCTTCCGACGACGGCGACCAGCTCGAAGTCGGGGTTCGATCCGACCATCCGCGACAGGACGGCGCGCGCGACCGACGAATCGTCAACGATCATCAGCCGCAGCGGCGGCTCGCTTCGGGTTTCAGCCGGCGGCCGGGCGGCAGCCGTCATCGCCTTCACGCCACACCGACGATCTGCAGTTTGCTCTGAATCGTCTCGCGGTCGAATGGCTTCATGACATATTCGTCGGCGCCCGCGGCGATGGCGGCGCGGATGTGAGCGACGTCATTTTCGGTCGTGCAAAACACCACCTTGGGCTGCTCGAGATGCTCCGACTGACGGAGCGCCTTGAGGAATTCCATGCCGCTCATCACCGGCATGTTCCAGTCGAGCAGGATGACGTCCGGCATGCGTGTGCCGCAACTGTCGAGCGCGACCCGCCCGTCCTCGGCCTCGTCGACCGTGAAGTTCAGAGTCTCGAGGATGTGGCGGGCGACCTTGCGGATCACCTTGCTGTCGTCGACGACCAGACAATATTTCATGCTCTACGCTCCATTGGCCACTCGACGAGGGGGTTTATCGGCAAGAAGTAATCACAGCCTTAAAGACAAACTGCGTGTCTTACGTTTCAGGCGGCCTGAGCGGCGGGCGCGGCGATCAGAAGGTGTGGATTCACCAGAAGCAGGAGATCGCCGCCCGCTTCTACCATGCCGATTCCGACCCGGTCCCATCCACGGCCGATCGGCGCCTTGACCGGCACCGGCGCACCGACCGCCTCGACGACGTCTTCGACTTCTTCGACGAGCAAGGCGTAGGTGTGCCCTTCCGAAGGCACGACGATCGCTTCCCTGGATTGCGGATCGGCACGGCCAAGGCCCAGCGATGCGATCCCGTCGATCACCGTCAGCACCCGGCTGCGCAAGGCGGACAGGCCGGCGACATGATCGGCAGCTCCAGGCGCCGGTGTCAGGCCGTCGAGCTCAACGACGGCCTCGACGTCGTGCGCCGGAAGCGCGATCCGCCGGCCGGCCAGGCGGACGATGAGCAGCAGTTCAGCCATTTTTATCGGCCTCCACGATGGGCGCCACGACTGAGCGCACTCAGCAGGCCGGCGCGGTCATAGCGGTAGATGCTATTGTCGTTCTCGCCATGCTGATCCGGCGCGGAACGGATTCGCAGAATCTCGGTCGCGGCCACATTTTGTTGTTGAGGCCCGTCGGTGCTGGCGATCAGGAGATCGGCGCTGACCCCGTCGACCGCGGCAACGATCCTGTAGCCGAGGCCCTCGATGAGTGGCCGAAGCATGTTGGCCATCCAGGGATCGTCCTCCGGCAAAGCGCAGATTGGCCGATCGCAATCCTCGGCCCCGGCGTCGGCATGCGCGCTGAACAGCCAGTAGGGATCGAGAAGCTCCACCTGCGTGCCGTCGACCAGGGCCACGCCGGCCACTTCGCCGGGCGCCGCGGCCGGCTGGAGATCGAGCAGGACCGAACGGATGTCGACGACCTCGGCGAAGCCATAAGCCAGTTCCGAGACTCCGTCCGTGAGCCGGAGAATCCGCAAAGGCGAGCCGTCGCCGGCCGGGACTCCTCCGGCCAGCGGGAGGATCCGACCATTGACCGAGACCCGATACCGGCCCGCGCTGAAGGCGACGGCGCTGGCCGGCACGTCCTCGATCCGTTCGATGATGCCCACCGAAACGGCTCGGCAGCCGCCGTCCATGCCGCGGAAGACGAGCAGAGTGGCTTCCTTGTCCTTCTCGGCCGCTGCCTGCGGCTCGGCGACATGGCGCTCGATTTCCTGCTCCTGAAGGCGAATTCCGGCCTGCTTTGCCAGGCCCGAAGGATCGAGCAGAAGGATTGGCCGCCCATCGTCGGCCAGGGTGGTGCCCGCATAGAGGCCCGCGGTCATGATGGCCGGCGCGGCGGGCTTCACGACCAGTTCCTCATGGTCGTGCACCGCGTCGACGGTCAGCGCGTAGACGTCTCCCCCGGCCGGCTTGAGGAGGATCACCTTGCAGTCGTGGTCGGCCGTCTGCGGCTCGACTCGAAGCAGTTGGGAAAGGCTGACGAGCGGGACCCGGCGGCCGCGGATCGTCGCGACCAGCGATTCGCCGACCGAATCCATTCTCACCGTTCCGCCGGAAGCCCGCAGGATCTCCTCGATTCCAGAGCGCGGGATGGCGAAGATCTGGCCCCCGGCGCTGACCGTCAGAGCGGGGATGATCGTCAGCGTGAGAGGGACCCGGATGGACAGCCGAACCCCCTGCCCCGAACGCGATTCGACATCGGTCACGCCGCCGACCCGCTCGATGTTCGCTCGGACCACGTCCATGCCGACGCCGCGTCCGGAAATCGCGGTCACTGCTCCGGCCGTGGAAAGGCCTGGTGCGAAGACCAAGGCGGTCTTCTGCGACGGCGTAAGGCCCTCGGCGCGCTCGGCGCTGAGGATTCCCCCGGCGACGGCCTTGCGGACAAGGGCGTCGCCGTCGATGCCACGGCCGTCGTCGCTCACTTCGATGAGAATCTGATTACCGGCCTGGCGCGCGCAGACCTTCAGCAAGCCGATCGGATTCTTGCCCGCCGCCGTCCGCTCGTCCCCCGGCTCGATGCCATGGTCGATCGCGTTGCGAACGATGTGGCTCAAGGGATCGCGGATCATTTCGATCATCTCGCGGTCGAGTTCGACGTCGCCGCCATCCACCTCGAGTTGAACCTGCTTGCCCAGCTCGGCGGCAAGATCGCGAACCATTCGCGGAAGCGTGGTGAACAGATTGTCGATCCGCTGCATCCGGGTTCGGGTGATGGTGTCGCGAATCTCCGCGATACAATTCGAAACGCGTTCGAACGCAGCTTCGACCGCGACATCACGCTCCGAGTCTCGAAGCCGGCGGGCTAGCTCGTTGCGGGCCAGCACGGCATCGGACACGCCGTTCATCATTCGGTCGAGGAGGTCGACCGACAACCGGATGCTCCGGAGCCCTTTCTTCGCTTCGGGCGCCGGCGCCTGGACTTCGGGCTCCTGCTCGGCAGTGACGGGCCCGGAGTTCAATGCGGCGATGATCTGATCGTCGGTTTCGCTGGGAATCGACTCGCCGGTCTCGAGCGCCTGCGCCAGTTCACCAATCCGGTCGATGACCGCGAGAACGGCGCTGACGAGCCCGGAATCCGCGGCACGACGGCCGGCGCGGACCTCAGCGAGAACGTCTTCCGCGGCGTGGCTGAGCTGCTGCAGCCGGGGCAGATCGAAGAAGCCGCAATTGCCCTTCACGGTGTGGACGAAGCGGAAGATCTCGTCGAGCCGGGCGCGGTCGCCAGGCTCCCTCTCCCAGGCGACGATGGCGCCCGACAGTGCCTGCAGCATCTCCCGCGTCTCGGAGAGAAATTCGTTGATCAGATCGTCCATAAATCGCCCGCAGCCGTCCCCTCGGGGCCTTATCGGCGGAGTTGGTAAAGAAGCCGTTTACCGGCGGGGGCGGTTCTTTGCCCCGATTGGGCTGGACTCGCCCGCCCCATGGGCTTATTAACTGACCGGTCGTTTATTAAGAAGCGGTCATGGCCCCTCGTTGGCAAAGGCGCAAGGAAGAGCGGCCCGGCGACATCGTCGCCGCGGCGCTGAAGATCTTTGCCGAAAAGGGCTTCGCCGGAGCGAAAATGGAGGCGATCGCCGCGGAGGCGGGTCTCTCCAAGGGCGCACTCTACCTCTATTTCCCGACCAAGGAGGAAGTCTTCCGCGCCGTCGTCGAGCGCGCAGTGGCGCCGAACATCGATGCCATCGGCAAGGTCGCCCTCACGACCGACTTGCCGTTTGCCGACCGGGTTCGAATGCTGCTCCCGAGGCTCGGTGAAGTTTTGACCTGTGCGCCGATCGGCGCCGTGGCCAAGATGGTGCTCGGCGAATCCCGCAATTTCCCCGAGCTCGCCAAGGTCTGGCACGACAATGTCGTCGCTCGGGGGATTAGCCTCCTGTGCCAGCTGGTGGAGCAAGCCCAGGAAGCCGGCGAGGTTCGGCCTGGCGATCCGCGCATTCATGCTTTTTCGATCATGGGCCCGATGATGATCGGGGCGCTGTGGCGCGAGACCTTCACGCCGATCGGCGGCGCCGAGATAGACCTGGTCGCGGTCGCGACCCAACATGCCGAGACGGTGCTCGAAGGCCTCCTCGGTCGAGAGGAAGCGGCATGAAGCGCCAGCGGCTCGTCATCCTCGTCCTCATCGCGGCGGCACTGGCCCTTTTGGCCTGGCAGTGGCTCGGTTCGGGGCCTGGCGAAGGCCGAACGCTTTCGGGCTATGTCGAGGCCGAGGCGCTCTATCTGTCGTCGCCGGTCGCCGGAACGGTCGAGCAACTCGGCGTCCGGCGCGGCCAGCACGTTGCCGCCGGAGCCCGTCTGTTCAGCATCGAGCCGCGTCAGCAGGCGGCGCAGTCCGCTTCGGCGGCGGCCGAAGTCGTGGCGGCGGAAGCGCAGGCGGACGACGCCCGCAAGGGCCAGCGTCCCATCGAACTCGGCATTCTGGAAGCCGAGGCGGAGGCGGCGCGAGCGCAGGCACGCGAGGCGCGATTGATGCTCAACCGGGTCCGCGCTCTGGTGGAGCGCGGTATCTACGCCCGGGTTCGGCTCGACGATGCCCGCGCCGCCGATGAAAGCGCTGCGGCGCGCGTCCAGGCGGCTGAGCGACGTCTCTCTGCCGCCACCCTTGGACTGCGCGAGGACCAGCAGCGTGTGGCTGAAGCCCGCGCCACGCAGGCACGCGCCCGCCTCCAGGATACCAGTGCGCGGATCGAGGACATGTCGCCGGTCGCCCCGGGCCCGTCGCGGGTCGAAGAGGTCTTCTTCCAGCGCGGCGAATGGGCACCCGCAAACCAGCCGATCGTCGCCTTGATCCCGGACGACCGAATCTTCGTCCGCTTCTTCGTGCCCGAAGCGGAGGTCGCCTCCTATCCGGTGGGCCGCAGGATCCGCTTCGGCTGCGATGGCTGCGCTCCGGACCTCACCGCCACGGTCTCTTTCGTCAGCCCTCGGCCGGAATTCACGCCGCCCATCATCTACAGCCGGGATTCGCGGGATCGCCTCGTGTTCATGGTCGAAGCCCGTCCCGACGACCGACGCTCCTTGGTGCCGGGATTGCCCGTCGACGTCATTCCGGTCGGCGGCCGGCCGTGACCGTCGCCATCGACGTGAAGGGCCTCGACAAGGCGTTTGGCGGCCGCCGCGTGGTCAAGGACTTCTCGATCCAGGTCGAACAAGGTCGGATCACCGGTTTCCTCGGCCCCAACGGATCCGGCAAGACGACCACCTTGCGGATGCTGTGCGGGCTGCTGACCCCGGACAGCGGCGAAGGACAGGCGCTCGGCTTCGATATCATTTCCCAGGCCTGGGAAGTGAAACGGCGCACCGGCTACATGACCCAGCGTTTCTCGCTTTACGAAGATCTGACGGTTCAAGAAAATCTCGAGTTCAGCGCGCGGATCCGGGGCCTCGACCGGCGTCGCCAGCGGGTCGAGGCAGCGCTCGAGGAGCTCGGCCTCGCCGAACGGCGCCGGCAGCTTTCGGGTACCTTGTCGGGCGGCTGGAAGCAGCGGCTCGCGCTTGCGGTGGCGACCCTTCACGAGCCGCAATTGTTGCTCCTCGACGAACCGACCGCCGGGGTGGACCCGCAGGCGCGGCGTACCTTCTGGGACGAGATCCACGCTCTCGCCGCCAGGGGTCTGACCGTGCTTGTTTCGACCCATTACATGGACGAGGCCGAGCGCTGCCACGATATCGCCTATCTCGCTTATGGTGAGCTTCTCGCCCGCGGCACCGCCGATCAGGTGATCGCCGCTGCCGGCCTTTCCACCTGGCGCGGCGAAGGACCCGGCGTCCATGGCCTGGCCCCAATGCTGCTCGCCAGCCCTGCCATCGAGATGGCGACCCCGTTCGGCCTCGCGCTCCATGTCAGCGGTCCCGATCCGGCGGCGCTCGAACGGTCGCTCGAGCCGCATCGCCGGCCGCCGTTCAGGTGGACGAGGTCACAGCCGACGCTGGAGGATGTGTTCATCCATTTGATGAACCAGGCGCAGGATAATTTTCAGTGAAAACCGTTGCCTATGGTCCGGGATTCTCACTGGATCGCATGATGGCGGTGCTCGTCAAGGAGTTCATCCAGCTGACCAGGGACCGGGTCACCTATGCGCTGATCCTGGTTGTCCCGGTCGTTCAGATGCTTCTGTTCGGCTATGCGATCAACACCGATCCGCGTTATTTGCCCACCGCTCTGCTGGTCCAGGAAAACAGCGTCTTCGCGCGATCGGTCGTCTCCGGTTTGGCCAACAGCTCTTATTTCGACATCGTCCACCAGGCCCGCTCGCCGGCCGAGCTGGAGCGGCTGGTGCGCACGGGCGAAGTCCAGTTCGCGATCACGATCCCGGGCGATTTCACCCGCCGGGTCATTCGCGGCGATCGCGCCCAGATCCTCGTCGAAGCCGATGCCACCGATCCGACGGCGACCGGTGGCGCGCTCGCGGTCCTCGCCCGCCTCCCCCAGGAAGCGCTTCGTCACGACATGGTCGGCGGCGAGAGCCGTGCCGCCACTTCAGCCCAGCCTTTCGAGTTCGTCGTTCACCGCCGCTACAATCCGGAGAACATCACCGCCTTTAACATCGTCCCCGGGCTGCTCGGCATCGTCCTTACGCTCACCCTGGTGATGCAGACGGCGATCGGGGTGACCCGCGAGCAGGAGCGCGGAACGATGGAAAGCCTGCTCGCCACACCGGTTCAGCCGCTCGAGGTGATGATCGGCAAGTTGGCCCCTTTCGTCATCGTCGGAATGATTCAGACCGCTTTGATCCTCCTGATGGCCCGGGTCCTGTTCGACGTGCCGATGGCCGGCGGCTGGGCCGGCCTCATCCTCGGCGTCGCCTTGTTCATCATCGGTTCGCTGGGTCTCGGCTTCCTGATCTCCACCGTCACCCGAACCCAGCTTCAGGCGATGCAGCTTTCCGTCTTCTATCTCCTGCCTTCGATCCTGTTGTCCGGCTTCATGTTCCCGTTTCGAGGCATGCCCGAATGGGCGCAGGCACTCGGCACGATGATCCCGGTCACCCATTTCATTCGAATCGTTCGTGGCGCCCTTCTCAAGGGTCAGAGTCTGGCTGACATGGCCCCGACTCTCATGGCTCTCGCGATCTTCGTCTTCGTCATCGCGGCCCTCGCGCTCGCGCGTTACCGGACGACCCTGGACTAGGCGGCCCTTCTGGGCGTTCGGGCTAAGCCCTGCCCATCTTGCAGCATCAGGAGGGAAGCGACGCCCCGATGATCAGGAGGCCCTCTTCGTCGTCGGCGAACTGGATCTGGCCACCGCCTTCCTGAACCAGGCAATGGACCAGCCAGGCGGCTGCCGCCCGGGGGGCGACCTCGTCTTCCGAGGTCTCGCCGGCAAGGACCTTCCTCAGCTCCGGATCGAGGACGATCCTGGGGCCCTGGGCGCGGATGACGATGTCGAGACCATGGTCATGCTTTTCCGCGCCGACGTCGAGGCTGCCGCCGCGAACCAGGGCGTCGCCCGCGATCAGGGCAATGTTCAGGAGCACTTTCAATGCCGCCTTGCTGATCACCGGCTCGTCGACCAGCCAGCCCAACTGGATCCGTCCGTCGCCACCGAACAGACCCTCGATCGCTGTGCGCGCCTCGCGGGCGTCGACCTCGTCGGCGAAGCCGCCGGCCGCCCCGAAGGCCAGCCGAAAGAATTTCAGCTTGTTGGCGGAAGCCCGGGCGCTCTCCCCAAGCAGATCGAGACATCGGGCCCGCATCTCCGGATCATGCTCGTCGGCGAGGAGCTCGATACCATTGTTGAGCGCGCCCACCGGGGAAAGAAGATCATGGCACAGCCGCGAACAAAGCAGGCTGGCGAATTCGTGGGATTTCATGCGGAGGCGCCCCTGTCCGTCCTGGGTCTTGGTCCACTCTATTGGCGGTTGCGAATCAAGGTTTCAAGTGGCGCTTCGCGACTTGAAAAGTTGGGCCCCCGTCACGATCTCCCCGGTCCGATGGAGGGGGGAGAATCTATCCTGGACGCTCGGGTCGCCGAGGACGCCGCCGGCTGGCGGCTGGACCGGGCCCTTGCCGTCGCCCTCCCCACCTTGTCCCGCGAACGACTGAAGGCGCTCATCAGCAGCGGGAGCGTGATCGGGCCACAGGGCCTTCCGGTCCGCGACCCGGCGGCAAAGGCGATTCCAGGCGGCCTTTACCGGGTGACGGTGCCGGCGCCGAAGGCGGCCCACAATGCCCCGCAGGACATCGCGCTCGAGATCGTCTTCGAGGACGAGCATCTGCTTGTCGTGGAAAAACCGGCCGGAATGGTGGTTCATCCCGCCGCCGGCAATTTCGACGGCACCCTGGTCAACGCCTTGCTCCATCATTGCGCCGGCCGCCTCTCCGGGATCGGAGGGGTCGCCCGGCCTGGGATTGTCCACCGCATAGACAAGGACACGTCCGGGCTGCTTGTCGTCGCCAAGACCGATGTCGCTCACGAAGGGCTCGCCGCCCAGTTCGCGCGCCATTCGATCCATCGCCTCTATCTTGCGATCGTCTCAGGGATACCGATCCCGCCGAGCGGGACGATCGACGCGCCGCTCGCCCGCTCCGCGGCCAACCGCAAGAAGATCGCCATCGTCGCGGGCGACCGCGGCAAAAGGGCCGTCACGCATTATCGAATCGTCCGCGCGCTTCGCGAGGCGGCTTTGACGGAATGTCGGCTCGAAACCGGACGGACTCACCAGGTGCGGGTTCACATGGGTTCGATCGGTCACCCGCTGTTGGGCGATCCCGTCTACGGCCGCACTCGCCCGGCCCATCGCGACCTGCTGAAAAGGCTGAACTTCCAGCGCCAGGCGCTGCACGCCGCCGAACTCGGCTTCATCCATCCGGTTTCGAAAGAAAACCTGACCTTCAAAAGCCCCCTTCCGTCTGATATTCAGGAACTGTTCGGAGCGCTTTCCGTATAAAGATCGGTGCGGACACGGAGCGAAGAATCCGTTGGCACGCAGGGAGAATGTGAGAATTCATCATGGCTAGCGGTAGAAATGTCCCGGCGACGATTCCGGCGTCCGGCGGTGAGGCGGGTCTCAACCGCTATCTCGCCGAGATCAAGAAATTCCCGATCCTCGCCCCCGAGGAAGAATATATGCTCGCCAAGCGCTGGACCGAGCACCAGGATACCGATGCCGCGGCGAAGCTGGTCAATAGCCACCTGCGCCTCGTCGCCAAGATCGCGATGGGCTATCGCGGCTATGGCCTGCCGGTCAGCGAACTCATCTCCGAAGGCAATATCGGCCTGATGCAGGGCGTGAAGAAGTTCGAGCCCGATCGCGGGTTCCGCCTCGCCACTTATGCCATGTGGTGGATCCGGGCTTCGATCCAGGAATTCATCCTGCGCAGCTGGAGCCTGGTCAAGATGGGCACCACCGCGGCCCAGAAGAAGCTCTTCTTCAACCTTCGCCGGATGAAGAACCGGATCGAGGCGTTCGAGGAAGGCGATCTGAAACCGGAGGATGTCGCCAAGATCGCCACCGATCTCGGTGTCTCGGAAGAAGATGTCGTGTCGATGAACCGGCGCATGGCGATGGGCGGCGACACGTCGCTCAACGTTCCGCTTCGCGACGACAGCGAGGGCAGCTGGCAGGATTTTCTCGTCGACACAGAGCCGCTTCAGGACGAGCGCGTCGCGGATGCCCAGGAATCGCACATGCGCCACGAATTGCTTCAGGAAGCGATGGGCGCTCTGAACGATCGCGAGCGCCACATCCTCACCGAGCGGCGGTTGACCGATGAGCCGAAGACTCTGGAGGAGTTGAGCCAGGTCTATGACGTCAGCCGCGAGCGCATCCGCCAGATCGAGGTCCGCGCCTTCGAGAAGCTTCAGAAGGCGCTGATGAGCCTGGCGGGCGAACGCAGGCTTCTGACCGCCAGCTGAGCCAGTCGATGGCCACACGTGGGCGCAGGCGGCGCGGCTGGTTCGGCCGCCTGGTCGGCTGGATCGTCAAGGCGGTCCTCATATTCCTCGTCGGCAGCCTGCTCTGGGTGCTGGCCTATCGCTTCGTGAACCCGCCGGTCACCTTCACCATGATCGGCGACGTGATCAGCGGCAACGGCGCCCGGCGCAACTGGATGGCGATCGAGGATATCGATCGGGACATGATCCGGGCGGTGATCGCGGGCGAGGACAGCAAGTACTGCACGCATTCGGGCTTCGATCGGCAGGCGATCGAGGAAGCGATGCGGCGCAACGCCCGCGGCGGCAGCGTCATCCGCGGCGGCTCGACGATCAGCCAGCAGACCGCGAAGAACGCCTTCCTTTGGCAGGGCGGCGGCTATTTCCGCAAAGGCCTGGAAGCCTGGTTCACCCTCCTGATCGAGAATCTCTGGGACAAGAGGCGGATCATGGAGGTCTACCTGAACGTCGCCGAGACCGGGATCGGTACTTATGGCGTCAATGCCGGCGCCCAGCGTTATTTCGATCACGACGCCTCGAACCTGACGGCCACCGAAGCTGCAAGGATCGCGGCCGTCTTCCCGCTGCCGAAACGCCGTGACGCGATCACGCCGACGGGATTCACCCGGCGCTACGGCAACATGATATCGGCCCGGATGGGCGCCGTCCGCCGCGATCGGCTCGACGCCTGCGTCTATGAAGGCGCGCCGCCGGCACCGGCGGAGGCGGAACCGGCCGCCGGACCGAAGGCGCCGCGCCCGGATTCGAGCCCGGCGCCTCGGCCTCTGCCTGCCCCGACGGAGCTTCCGGGTGAGGAGTTCGAGCGGCCCGAGCCGCCCGTCGAGGTCGCGCCGGCTGAACCGGAGCCGGTGGAGGAGCCCGCTCCGTCGGAGCCCATCGAGCCGCCGCCCACCACTGTCTGATCGTCATGCCGGCAGGCTGGCATCCATTCTGACAGAGTGTGCGCCAGCAGCCGCAGACGGACCCGAGCAGATCAGAATGGCATCTTGAAGCCCGGCGGCAGCTGCAGCCCGCCGGTGACGTCGCGCATGGCCTCCTGAGCTGCGACGTCGGCCTTGGCTCGGGCGTCGTTGATCGCTGCGGCGATCAGGTCCTCGAGCATCTGCTTTTCCGACGGCTGAAGCAGGGATTCGTCCACCTCGACACCGATGATCCGCCCTTTAGCGGAAGCACGGATCCTGATCATCCCGCCCCCGGAAACGCCCTCGACCTCGACCTTGTCGAGATCGTCCTGGGCCTGAAGCAGCTTGGCCTGGGCGTCCTGCGCCATCTTCATCAATTCATTGAGATCGGGCATTCATGCACTCCGTTGTTCGTCGGCCGTGAAAGCGGCCAGCTCGGCATCGGGAAACGCTTCGAACGCCGCTTTGACCAACGGCGAATCGAGCACGCTCTGACGAAGCCGGTCCGCTTCGGCCTTTTCCTGCTCCAGCAAGGTCGGCGCCGCCTCTTCGTCGCTGACCCTGATCTGCCACGTCGCTCCGGTAAGCAATTTCAGCGCCGCTGCAAGTTCGCGGCCGAAATCTCCCGACAGCGGCTTGGCCGGCCGAACGACCAGCTCCGGCGGCGCGTAGCGGACGAGGCCCGCATAATCGTGCAGCTGCTGGGCCAGATGGGCCCTGCCCGAACCGGCAAGCGTTTCGACCAGCGCCGGAAAATCGTCGGGCGCCTTGAGCAGGGGCCCCTGCCCCTGGCTTTTCGGCGCCTCGGGTGCCCGGCCGGGAGAAACCTCCCCGCTGCCGATCCTTTCCGCGAGCTGACCGGGATCCGGCAGCTCGGCGGCGTAAATGAGCCGGAGCAGGGCCATTTCCGCCGCCTCCAGCGGCGAAGGCGCGAGATGCACCTCGGACAGGCCCTTCAGTAGCAGCTGCCAGAGGCGATGGATGGCACCGTGACCAAGCCGGCTCGCATATTCGGCATAGGCTTCGCGCTCCTCGGCCGACTGGGCGGGATCCTGGCCGCCGCCGACCTTCGCCCGGGTAATTCCGTGAACCGCCTCGAGAAGTCCGCGGATGACCGCCGAAGGCTCGACGCCCAGATCATATTGATCCCTGAGCGCCGCCAGTGCGCCCTGCGCATTGCCGGCGAGCAGCAAGGCCAGCAGGTCCCGGATCGCGCCGCGGTCCGAAAGTCCGAGCATCGATCGCACCTGATCCGCCGTGACGGTTCCGGCGCCGTGGGCGATCGCCTGGTCCAGGATGGAAAGCCCGTCGCGGGCCGAACCTTCCGCGGCCCGCGCGATCAGCGCCAGCGCCTCCGGCTCCACTTCGACCCCTTCGGCTTCGGCCACATGCCCGAAATGGGCCGCCAGCAGCTCCGCCGGGATTCGCCTGAGGTCGAAGCGCTGACAGCGCGACAATACGGTGATCGGAACCTTGTTCACCTCGGTCGTGGCGAACAGGAACTTCACATGGGCCGGCGGCTCCTCCAGCGTCTTCAGAAGCGCGTTGAACGCGTTCTTCGAAAGCATGTGGACTTCGTCGACGATATAGACCTTGAAGCGAGCAGAAACCGCCGAGTAGCGCACTGACTCGATGATCTCGCGGACGTCGTCCACGCCGGTATGGGAGGCGGCGTCCATCTCGACGACGTCGATATGTCTCCCCTCGGCGATCGCCTGGCAGGGCTCGCAGACACCGCAAGGTTCGATCGTCGGCCCGCCTTGGCCATCGGGCCCGACGCAATTCAACGCCTTGGCGATCAGTCGCGCGGTCGAAGTCTTGCCGACGCCACGTACGCCGGTGAGCAGGAAGGCATGGGCAAGCCGGTCCCTTTTGATCGCGTTGGCGAGGGTACGCACCATCGCCTCCTGGCCGATCAGCTGATCGAACGACTGCGGTCGGTACTTGCGGGCGAGGACGCGATAGGGCTGAGGGGAATCACTCATCTCGATCAACCTAGCCGTTCGTGCCCAGCCTGTCGAAGCCCGTTGATCGCGCCATTCACGCAGAAAGGATGACGCGCCAACATGATGGCGACGCCAACTTCCGAGGGCACAAGAGGGGCGAAAATGTGGGTAGGTGGGAGCCGGAACGACCCGGAGCTTGAACTCGTTACGGCTGCTTCCTTCCGGACCTGACCGGGTTGGCGAGAGCGCCGTCCGCCCGACTCCCGCGGCGCATATGGGGGGTTTTCCGCGACTTCGCAAGCACGTGCCGAAGGCGGCGCAGGGTCACCGTCCCTGCATGTTGTGGAAGCCTGATGGGATCCGGACCGTGAGGCTCTCGAGCCGCTCTTCCAGCCAGATCTGGCAGGCGAGCCGCGAGTGGCGGGTGACGTGGGCGGCGAGATCGAGCATGTCCTCTTCTTCCTCGCTGGCCCGCGGCAGCTTCGGAAAATCCTCGTCGTCGACGATGACGTGGCAGGTGGAGCAGGCCATCTGGCCTTCGCAGGTGCCCTCCAGCGGCTGGCCGGCATTCTGGGCCACGTCGAGCAGCCGCTCGCCGGCCGAGGCCCGGACTTCCTGGACATGACGGCCGTCGGCCGAGATGAAGCGGACCAGGGTCATGCCGCCTGAATCGCGCTTTGCGCGGCGGCCCGGACGATTTCCCCGAGCGCGGCGCGCAGCTCATCCTCGCTCGTGTACCGGCCGAAGCCGAGACGGATGCTCGAGCGGGCCTGAGCCTGTGAAAGACCCAGCGCCTTCAGCACGTGGCTTGACCGGCCCGAGCCGCTGGCGCAGGCAGAACCGGCCGAGAAGGCGACCGAACGGACCTGCGAAATCAGCCGCGCGGAATCGATCCCGGCGCGGCGCACGTTCAAATTGCCGCGATATCGGCGCTCGTCCGATCCATTGACCTCCCAGCCGTCCAGCGCAGCCCGCGCGACCGCCCACAGTCGCTCGACATGCGCCCGATCCTGCTCCCAGCGTTCGCCCAGCAGCCGCGCCGCTTCGCCGAAACCGACGCACAAGGCAGGCGACAGCGTCCCGGAACGGATTCCCCCTTCCTGGCCGCCTCCATGGAGCAGTGGGTCCAGGGTCAGGCCGTCGCGAAGCCAGAGGGCGCCGATCCCTTTCGGACCGTGCACCTTGTGAGCGGAGACGGCGACCATGTCGCAGCTTTCGATCGGGATCGGGATCCGCCCGAAACCCTGGACGGCGTCGCAGAAGACGACCGCCCCGCGGCTTCGGGCGATCCGGGCGATCTCGTCGATCGGCTGGATCACGCCGATCTCGTTATTGACGAGCATGGCTGCGACCAGTCCGGTGTCTTCGGTCACGCGCTGTTCGATCAGATCGAGATCGACCAGCCCGTCCGGCTCCACCGGCAGGACATCGATCTCGATGCCCCATCCAGCCAGATATTCGGCGGTGTCCAGCACGCAGGCATGTTCCGTCGCCAAGGTGACGATCCGGCGTCGTTCCGGTGGAAGTCGTGAGGCCACGCCCTTCAGCGCCCAGTTGGCGGATTCGGTCGCGCCGCTGGTGAAGTAGATCTTGCCCGCACCACGGTCGTCCACGACGCCGAGAAGCTGGTCCCGCGCCACTTCGATCGCTGCCGCCGCCGCCCGACCGAGGCGGTGCGGACTGTGGGGATTGGCAAAGTTCGTCTCGATCCAGGGCGCCATGGCTGCGGCGACCTCCGGCGCGACCGGGGTCGTCGCCTGATAATCGAGATAGACCGTCACGCCGCCCGCCGTCCCTCGTACAGTTTGCGCCATTCCGTCAGCAGGGCGTCGATGTCCCGCTCGGTCGTCTGCGGGCCGAAACTGACCCGAATCACCTCTCGCGCGGATTCTTCGTCCATGCCCATCGCCAGAAGCACGTGGCTCGTCTTGAGACTCCCCGACGAGCAGGCGCTACCGGCCGACACGGAGATACCGGCAAGGTCGAACTGCATCATCTGCGCCGCGGCCGGGACGCCCGGCATTCTGTAGGCGGCGATCGTGGCGATTCGCGGCGACTGCGCAGCCACGATGACGCCGCCAGCGTCGGTGATTCCCGAATCGAGCTTCTCTCGAAGCCTCCTGGCCTCCTCGTACCAGCCATGATCGGCTTCGACGGCGGCCGCGAAACCCATGATCATCGGCAAGGCTGCCGTGCCGGGACGGTAGCCCCCCTCCTGACCGCCAACCGCTTCCAGAGTGGAGCTGTCCTTGACCAGCAAGGCGCCGATGCCTGGCGGCCCACCAAATTTGTGGGCGGCGACGACGGCGAAATCGCAATCGGGGATTGGCAGCTTGCCGGCGCTCTGGGCGCAGTCCACCAGCAGCAGTCCACCGGCGGCCCTGACCCGTTCTGCCACCGCCTCGATCGGGTGAATGACGCCCGTCTCGTTGTTGACGGACTGGACCGCGACCAGCGGACGATCGCTCTCGGCAAGGGCTGAGTCGAGGTCCTCAAGGTCGAGCGTGCCCTCCTCCTGGACAGCGATCCTCCGGGCGTCGCCCGCGCTTCTCAGCACGGCGGCATGCTCGATGGCCGAGACGATCCGGTTGCCCGCTTTGGCACGGCGAATCACGATATCGATCGCTTCGGTGGCGCCGGAGGTAAAGACGATTGCCTTGCTCCAGCCCAATGCGGCGCCGATCCGGGCGCGCGCCTCTTCCATCGCGGCTCGCGCGGCGCGACCTTCGGAATGCGCGGAAGACGGGTTTGCCCAGCTTTCGCAGGCGGCGCCGATCGCCGCTGCGGCCTGTGGCAGGATCAACGTCGTTGAGGCATGATCGAGATAGATTCGCCCAGGCAAGACTAAACCCTTCCTTTCAAATTGCAGAAAAGCCGCGCATCCCTATATAGAGCGCCGCCATGCGCGGTGCACCCGCACGGCGTCCTTTGAAATCATCCAAGCACAGGTGGCAATGCCCGAAGTCATCTTTCCAGGGCCCGAGGGTCGTCTCGAAGGCCGTTTCAGCCCCGGACCCCGTCCCAGAGCGCCCGTTGCGCTGATCCTTCACCCTCACCCACAGGGTGGCGGAACGATGAACAATGCGATCGTGCTCGCATTGTACAAGACGTTCGTCCGCCGTGGCTTCGCGACCTTGCGCTTCAACTTCCGGGGCGTCGGCAAGAGTCAGGGGATATTCGACAACGGGATCGGTGAGCTGTCCGACGCCGCAAGCGCCCTCGATTGGGTGCAGTCGATCCATCCTGAAGCCGAGGTCACCTGGATCGGCGGCTTCAGCTTCGGCGCCTGGATCGGCATGCAGCTGCTGATGCGCCGGCCGGAAGCGCGTGGATTCATCTCGATCGCTCCGCCTGCGAACATGTACGATTTCTCATTCCTGGCCCCCTGTCCTGCCTCGGGAATCATCATTCAGGGTGAAGCGGACGAGGTGGTGACTCCGCTGGCGACGCAGAAGCTGGTCGACAAGCTTCGCACGCAGCGGCACATCACCATCGAGCACAAGACCATTCCGGGAGCGAACCACTTCTTCGTCAATGAAATGGATCAGTTGATGAAGGCGGTCGACGACTATCTCGACTTCCGGCTCGATCCGAGCTGCCCGATCCGCTAATTTACAGCGTCCAGATCAGGACGTTTCCGAGCATCACCAGAGCGGCGGCCAGCATGAGCAGGCCCCGCTTGCGGTCCCGCCGGCGAAGCAGGACGAAAAGCCCGCCCACGATCAGTGCGAAAACGGCGATCATCATGATCGACAGCAAGGCGGCACCGAGACCGGACATCGGCGCCTGATGGCATGTCGGCTCGCGCCGTAAAAGCCGAAGTTCGTTCGCACTTGAGGAAGGGGCTCCGTCCTGCGCTCGCTGATGAATTGGCTTCAGCCTGCACGGGTTTGGCTTCTGCAGGCCTGGACCGGAATCGAGCCAGCCGCGCTTTACGCCGACTTAACCAGAAACAGGTTAGGGCCGGAGGATGGTTCAACCGGCCCCGTTCGATCCGATTGACAAGGCGCTCGCCGCTATCGAGGCGGATGTTCTGCCGGCGCTTTCGGCGCTTCTCGAGTCCGTCTCCGTCAAGGCGGCGGATGGACCGGATTATGACGCACGCAGCCTCGAACTCCGCGACATGAGCCGGCAGATCATCGATCTGACCCGCTTCCTCGCCGCCGTCACCGGCGGCCCGCCCGATTTAGACCGCTGAGCTCAGGATCCGGCCGTAGAGGCCCGGATCGACGTTTCCGCCTGACACCACGACGACCGAGCCCTCGGGCACGTCTTCCCTCCCGGACAACAGAGCTGCCAGGGCCACCGCGCCGCCGGGCTCAGCGACGATGCGGAGCTGTCGAAAGGCCGCCACCATCGCCGCCACGACTTCCGCCTCGCCGACAGCGATTCCGCGGGCTCCGGCGGCGCTCAGCACTTCCAGCGTGAGCGGCGAGACGCGCTTGGTCTGGAGCGCGTCGCAGCTTGTGGGTGGTGCCGGCTCTTCGACCGGCAGGATCGCTCCCGCCTGGAGCGAGCGCGCCATATCGTCCCAGCCCTCGGGTTCGACCGTGACGACCGTCGTTTCCGGAAGCGCGAGCGCGATCCCTGCGGAAAGCCCGCCTCCGCCGCACGGCGTCAGCAACATCGGCGGTGTCCGTCCGACCTGATCCCGTATTTCCACCCCGACGCTGCCTTGCCCCTCAATCACGTCGACATCGTCGAAAGAGGGAACGAGGGTCGCGCCTCGCGCCTTCGCCAGCCCAGCGCCGATTTCCTCCCGGCTTTCGGTGTCCCGGTCGTAGAGGACGATCTCGGCACCGGCGGCGCGCGTCGCGTCGACCTTCACTCCGGGCGCGTCCGACGGCATCACGATGGTCGCTGAAATCCCAAGTCTTTGCGCCGCGAGCGCAACGCCCTGGGCATGGTTTCCAGAGGAAAACGCCACCACGCCGCGGCTTCTTGCAGCGGCATCGAGCAGCAGCAGCCGGTTGGTCGCACCGCGCAATTTGAAGCTGCCGCCCTGCTGCAGACACTCCGCCTTGATCCAGATCCGCCGGCCTTGCCAATCGAACGGCAACAATGGGGTTCGGGTCACGGCAGCGGCGATACGCCTCGCCGCATCGCTGACACCGCTCGCCGTCGGCTTTCTCTCTTGCATTCAAGCCTCTGGAAAATCGTGAGAATTCGCAGGTCTTTACAGGGGGGTGCAACGACCATATATCGCCCTCGCAGCCCCATGGGGACTTCCAAACCGCAAGGCTGCCTTGTCGTCAACTATCTCCTGGAGGTCCCTTGAGTTGCACATCCGTCATAGCGCGCTGGGGCTAGCTACCGCCCCGACCGGCATCGCTTGCGCTGCCGTGATCGCGAAGCAGAATCCGGTTCAGCCGGTGACGCTTCTTCGTCCGCACGCCGCCCGGCGCGCCGCCCGCTTCTTCGTGGAGAAGTTTCCGGGCCGGTCGCTTTACGCGGTAAAGGCCAATCCGTCGCCGGATCTTCTCGCCATCCTCTGGGAGAGCGGAGTCACGCATTATGACGTGGCTTCGATCGCCGAGGTGCGGCTGGTCGCCGGGACTCTGCCGGAAGCGGTGCTCTGCTTCATGCATCCGGTGAAGGCCGAGGAAGCGATCGAGGAAGCTTATTTCACTCACGGGGTGCGCACCTTCTCGCTCGATACGATCGACGAGCTGGAAAAGATCGTCCGCGCCACCCGCGGCGCGACGGACCTCAATCTCCTGGTCCGAATCCGGGTCTCCTCCGAGCATTCCAAGCTCAGCCTCGCGTCGAAGTTCGGAGCCGAGCCGGACGAGATGAAGGCGTTGCTGATGGCGGCCCGGCAGGCGTCGGATGCCCTCGGCATCTGCTTCCACGTCGGCAGCCAGGCCATGTCTCCTGCGGCGTTCGGCGAAGCGTTGGAGCGAGTACGAGCTGCAATCGTCGAGGCGGCGGTTACGGTCGACATCGTCGATGTCGGCGGCGGCTTCCCGTCCGTCTATCCGGGTATGGAGCCACCTCCGCTCGAGACCTATTTCGAGATCATCCACCGCGGCTTCGAAAGCCTTCCCGTCTCCTATTCGGCCGAGCTTTGGTGCGAGCCGGGCCGTGCCCTTTGCGCGGAATATGCCAGCGTCCTGGTGCGGGTGGAGAAGCGCCGGGGTGACCAACTCTACATCAACGACGGCGCCTACGGGGCCTTGTTCGACGCTGCCCATATCGGCTGGCGCTTTCCGGTTCAGCTGATCCGTGGCGAGGAATCCGAGACTCGGGACATGGCGTTCAGCTTCTACGGGCCGACCTGCGACGATCTCGATCATATGGCGGGACCCTTCCTGCTCCCAGCCGATGTCGCCTCGGGCGACTATATCGAGATCGGCATGCTCGGTGCTTATGGCTGTGCGATGCGCACCGGCTTCAATGGCTTCGGGGACGTCGAGAAGGTGATCGTCGAGGACGAGCCCATGGCCAGCCTGTACGAAGTGAGCGAGGAACGGCCGGCGGCGTCGAACGTCGTTACGCTTTAGCACTCGCCAGACTTCATCCCGGCGAAAACCGGGATCCTTGACCGACTCCGCTTCGCCCCCAGCCTTTGCTGGGTGCTGCGGATATTGGAGATTGAAATGAACGACCTTCCCGTCAACGACACCCGCAAGTCCGAGCTGCTCTCGACTGAGGTCGAGCATATCGACATCAAGAGCTTCGACGCCCGGCCGATCGTCGATGCGATGAAGAAGATGAGCTTCACATCGCGCGACCTGGGCCGCGCTGCGGAGATCTACAACCAGATGCTGGCCGATCCGGATTGTTCGATCATTCTGGTGATTGCAGGCTCGACCTCGGCGGGCGGCTGCATGGATCTCTATACCGATCTGGTGAAGCACAACATGGTCGACGCGATCGTCGCCACCGGCGCGACCATCGTCGACATGGATTTCTTCGAGGCTCTGGGCCACAAGCACTATCAGGCGCTCGAGATCCCGGACGACGACACGCTTCGCTCGCTTTACATCGACCGCATCTACGACACCTATATCGACGAGGAGTCGCTCCAGGAGACGGATCACACGATCGGCGACATCGCCGACTCCTTGGATCCGAAGCCTTATTCGTCACGCGCATTCATCCGCGAAATGGGCCGCTGGCTCCAGACCAATGGCAAGAAGGAGCACAGCCTCGTCAGGCTCGCTTTCGAGCATGACGTGCCGATCTTCTGCCCCGCCTTCACGGACAGTTCGGCCGGCTTCGGACTGGTCAAGCATCAGGTCGATCGGATGAAGGCGGGTAAGCCGTATCTGACGATGGATTCGATCGCGGACTTCCGCGAGCTTACCGACATCAAGATCAAGGCCGGTACCACCGGTCTCCTGATGATCGGCGGCGGCGTCCCGAAGAACTTTACCCAGGACACGGTCGTGTGCGCCGAGATCCTCGGGCATGAGGACGTCGAGGTTCACAAATATGCGATCCAGATCACCGTCGCGGACGTCCGGGATGGTGCCTGCTCCTCGTCGACGCTTCAGGAGGCGGCCAGCTGGGGCAAGGTGAGCACGGCGCAAGAACAGATGGTGTTCGCTGAGGCGACCAGCGTCCTGCCGCTGCTGGCCAGCGATGCCTTCCATCGCGGCCATTGGCGGGAGCGGACTAAGCGGCGCTTTGCCAAGCTGTTCGACTGAGCGCGCGCTCGTTCAGGAAGACGGTGGGTTCGATCCGACCGGGCAGCTTAGCCCTTATTGGCGAGGACAGGGATAAGCACCGACCAGGCCGGCCACGACCACGGCGGCGCCGCTGACATCCGCGTCCTCGGGATGGGCGCGCAGATAGCGGATGACGGCATCGGTCAGCTGCAGGTTCGTGGCATCCGCGGGAAGGCACAGCGGGTTCCGGCCGGCGACGAGGGTCGCGGCCATCACGACCCCGTCGATGGCGCCCATTACGTAGGTAAGGCACGCGGCCCGGTTCTCGGTGCAGACCGCAAGCAGAGAGCGACCGGTCACCCGCGGCGTCTGGCGAACGCCCTGGGATTGGGCGGGGCCGGCCGGCGGCTGAGCAAGAACCGGCGCTGTCGACACCATCAGCGTCACCGCCAGCGCCGCCATCGTAAATCTCGCCATCGCCTCACTCCCGCTCTGCAGCCCCTGCTCTAGCATGAAACGCGAGTGATTGAAGCGGGTTACGGCGCTTTGACAAGTTCATCCCCGCCGGCCACTCTTGCCCCCGCAGATAGGGGGCAGTCACGATGGAAGAACCCGCTCGAATCCTGGCGCCCGTCGTGGCCCTCGTCGCCTGGACTTTGGTGATGATGATCTGGCTCTATGCGGTCCGGTTCCCCGCCATGGCCCGCAAGGGGATCTCGCTCAAGGGACGCGTCGGGAGCAAGGGTGGTGACCTGGACGGCGTGGTCGAGCCGCAGGCGCAATGGAAGGCGCACAATTACAACCATCTGCTGGAGCAGCCGACCTTGTTCTACGCGGTCTGCCTCTCGCTGGCGCTCCTCGGCGCCGGCGACATCTGGATCAATGTCTGGCTCGCCTGGCTCTATGTCGCGTTCCGCATCGCCCACAGCCTCGTCCAGGCGACGGTCAATGTCGTTCGCTGGCGCTTCATCTTCTTCATGGCGGCGTCCGTCTGCCTGCTTGGTCTTACGGTCCACGCCGGCGCAAGGGTAGTGCACGACTTGTTCTGAACCACGATTGATTGCGGGAGATTGCCGAGCGTCGTCCGTCTCCATCGATCTGAAATTTCAATGGTTCTGTCCCTGAGCGGGCACCGATTCCGCACCAGCGCGTTGTAAATGCAGGTCAAGACGAATGACGGCGTTCCTCAAAACGCCGGACCCCTTCGTTCGTCTGTAGAAAAAAGAGGTAAATCGTATGCGTTGCCGACTAACTAAGCTTGCTGCAGTCGCTACATTAGCAATTTCTGCCAATATCCTGTCAATATATCCTGCCGTCGCTGCCAATTCAAGCGCTTTGGAAGCTGGTTCAACTGTCCTTGATCCTGGCGAGTTCATCTGGCAGCCGGAAAGATCGCGGACCGGAGATGTGTCGGTCGTGGTCAGCATTCCGCTGCAGGCCGTGTACGTCTATCGCGGTGGGACCTTGATAGGCGTCTCGACGGCGTCGACGGGACGCCCGGGCCACGACACGCCGACCGGCACATTCGAGATCCTGCAGAAGCGGCGGGACCACAAGTCCAATCTCTACGACGATGCGCCCATGCCATTCATGCAGCGGCTGACCTGGGACGGCATCGCTCTGCATGGCGGCACGATTCCGGGTTATCCCGCCTCGCATGGCTGTGTCCGACTCCCCACCGCCTTTGCCCGTCACCTGTTCGCGGCCACCGAACTCGGCGCGAGCGTCCACATCGTCGATTCGGCGCCTTCGCCTGAAGAGGCGCAGCGAATTGCGCTTCGCGGGATCGGCGGCGGCCTCGAGCTCGCCACGGCAGACTGAGACCGATCAGCGCCGCTCGAAAGAGGCAGCAAGTTCGACGTGGGTCGACCAGCGGAACTGTCCGACGGGCTGGACCCATGACAGGCGGTAGCCGCCATCGATCAGGGTTCGGGCGTCGCGCGCGAACGTCGCGGGATTGCATGAGACGTAGGCGATCCTCCGCACCGGCGAACCCGCCAGTATGGCGATCTGCTCCCTGGCGCCTGCCCTTGGGGGGTCGAGCACGACGGCTTCGAACCGCGACAGCTCCTGATGGTCGAGCGGCCTTCGGAATAGGTCGCGATGGTCGACGAACAGAAGCCTTTGGCTATGGTTCGCCACCGACTTGAGCGCGAGCGCTGCATCCCGGGCGCCCTCGACCGCCAATATTCGGCCTTCCAGCGACAATGCGAAAGTGCCGAGGCCGGCGAAGAGATCGGCAACGATCCTGGCTTCGCCGACAGCCTCGACCACGGCTGCCACTAGGGCCAATTCGCCTTCGGCGGTCGCCTGCAGGAAGGCGCCGTGCGGCAGGGGCACCGCGACTCCCGCGAGGCGGATCGTCGTCGGCTCCGGCTCCCACAAGGTCTGTGGGCCATAGCTATCGTCGATCGCGAGTCGCGCGAGACGATGCTTCTCGGCGAACCTGGTGACCGCTTCCGTGGCGGCAAGCCCATCCACGTTGATCTTCTCCAGCAGCAGGTCGGGGCCTTGATCAGCTAGGGTCAGGCGCACCTCCCCTGCCCCGCGCGCGCCAAGTAACCCTGTCAGTAGGGTCCGCAACGGCCCCACCAGATCGAACAGGGCCGGATGCAGCACGTGACATTCCCTGATGTCGACGATCCGGTGGGTCGCCTGCTCATTGAAGCCAAGCAGGACCTGGCCTCCACGACGCTCGGCCCGGAGCGAGGTTCGCCTCCGGGTGCGCGGCGGTGACAAGGTCGGTGGCCGCATTTCCGATGCCGACACGCCTTGCGCCGTCAGCGCGGACACGATCCGGTCGCCCAGATAATCCGAATAAGCAGAGTCATCGACATGCTGCAGCTGACAGCCACCACATTCGGGAAAATGACGGCAAGGCGGCACGGCATGTCGGGGCCCGGGCGCGATCGACCCGTCTTCGGTCACGAGGTCCCCAGGCGCAGCGAGAGCAACGAAACGACCGCTGGCGGTGACCCCGTCACCGCGCGCGGCGAGACGGACGACGGGTTCGGTCGCGCTCACAGGGCGTCGCGGACCGCGTCAGGAAGGTGTTCGAGCAGATCGTCCGCGATGATCGCGGATCCGGCGCGCTCAGCTGCCTGGGCGTGGAGCCAGACCGCGGCGCAAGCCGCATCGAATGCGTCCATTGCGGCCGCGCGACAGGCGGCGAGAATGCCGGTGAGTACGTCCCCGGTGCCGGCGGTGGCGAGCCACGGAGGCGCCGTACGCGCAATTGCGGCTCGGCCGTCTGGTGCCGCAACGATCGTATCCGACCCTTTATGGACGATGACGGCACCGATCTGGGCCGCCGCCGCGCGGGCCCTCTCCAATTTGCTCCCACCGATTTCCGGAAACAGTCTCAGGAACTCCCCTTCGTGCGGGCTGAGGATGGCCGTGGCCGCAAGATCACTCAGGCCGCTCGCGCCAGCCTCTGCCAGAAGCACCAGGGCATCGGCATCGAGGATCAAGGGACGCCCGCCGGCAAGCGCCTGGTCGAGCAGCCGGCGGCCGTCCGCACCCCTGCCGAGACCGGGTCCGATCGCAACCGCACCAACGCGATCATCGCCCAGGAGCTCGGCCGCAATCCGCTTACTTTGCACAACGGCGCGCGGGACTCCCGTCACCCATTCTGGTGCGACAAGGCTCACATATCCCGACCCGGCTCTTGCTGCTGCCGAGGCCGTCAGGGCCGCGGCGCCTGGCATCTCCCCGGCCAGGACGGCGACATGGCCGCGGCGATATTTGTGATCGTCGGGGCCGGGCGGGCGGAGCCGCGGCCGCCCGATCTCGAACAGATTGCTGGCCGCTCGAATGCCGATGTCGGCGATCACGATTCGGCCCATGTGACGCGCGGCCGGCTGGAGCAGGTGAGAGGGCTTCAATGTCTGAAACGTGGTCGTCAGATCGTAATCCGGCACTGGCGACAGGATGGCTCCGTCGTCGGTCGCGACACCGCTCGGCAAGTCGATCGCCACCCTCACCTTCGCGATTCCTGCGAGCACGCCCAGACGTTCCCACAGTAGCGGCTCGAGGCCGCGGCCAAGGCCGGTCCCGAACAGCGCATCGACGAGCAAGGGTTCAGCGCCCGCACTGGCGATCGGCTCGATTGGTCCGCCCCAGGCCTTCAGCGCCGCACGTGCGGCCTCGCTTTTCGGCTCGCTTGAAGCCGCAACCCGGACCTTCATGCCACGCTCGCGCAAGGCGCGGGCGACGACATAGCCGTCGCCGCCATTATTGCCCGGCCCGCACAGGACCAGGGTCGGCAACGGCCCGGCGAAGCGCCAGATCGCTTCTGCCGCGGCCACTCCGGCCCGCTCCATCAGGATTGCGACATGCATTCCCTCGGCGATCGCCGTCGCCTCGGCCGAGCGCATCTCGGCCGCAGTGAGGATGATTCGACTCATCTCGGCATCGCCGCCGGCAAGGCGGCGCCAGCGGCGCCGGTCTTGAGCGGTGACCAGACGGCAAGCACGGACATGGTTTCCGGCTTTATCATTTGCGGCGCAGGGCTTCGAGCCGGCCAGTCAGCGTCTCGCCGGCCATCAGTTCGTCGAATCGGCGGTCAATCCTGTCGTCCTGCCGGCATCCCTCTTGGGCCAGGCGGATCGATTGCTTGAGCGCTTGCAGGCTCTCGCCTGCATTGGCGAGCACCGCGTCCGCGACGGAGACGACCTCTTCGGCAAGCAGCTCGACGAGGCCGATCCGATGAGCCTCCGCGGCGTCGATGCTGAGCGCGGTGAACAGGAGCCGCGACGCCTGGCCGCTTCCGACAAGCTCGATCAGTCGGTGGACGTCTTCCTGAGGATAGGAAATCCCGATTTTCGCCGGCGTGATCGCGAAGTTCGACGAAGGCGCGGCGATCCGTAGGTCACACGCCATGGCCAACGCGACTCCAGCCCCGTAACAGGGCCCGTCGATCCAGGCGATTGCCGGGATTTCGAGCGCCCGGATGGCGTTGAGCGCTCGGCGCATGTCCTTCCTGAAAGAGACTCTTGCGACATCGTCTTCGCGCAACTTCGCGAGTTCGCCGAGATCGGCGCCGGCACAGAAAGCGCCGCCGGCACCGGAAAGAAGCATGAGGCGAGCGGCGGATCGTCCGATTTCGTCGATCGCATCCGCGAGACTCGCCCAGCCCCGCAGGGGAATGGCGTTGCGCGCTTCCGGCCGGTCCAGGACGAGCCGGGCGATTTCGCCTTCATGTTCGATCCGGAACATGTGCGCCTGATGCCCTTTGGAAGCGTCGATGTCGCGAAGAAAAAATGGCCGGGCGCCCTTACGCGGCGCCCGGCCCAATTGAAATCCGCGGCGCCCGATCCGGTGGGGTCGGGGACCGCGGGCGAATGTCGACGCTTACTTGCGCCTCGACCCGTCGCCGTTCGAGACGCAAGGGCCGTGCCACAACGAAAAGCCGCGGCTCTCGATGGTTAATGGCCGCCGCTGGGTGTTCCGTCTTGGGATGGACGGGGCAAATCGGACGGATTGGCGACCTCGGTCACGACTGGCGAACGGCTCGCAACCGGCTCCGGAAGATCCACCAATCGGGATAGTCACTGGCCACCCTGGCAGCCAATTCGTCTCGGGCGGGGTCGGTCGAGAACAGGCCGAAGCAGGTCGCGCCCGAACCCGACATCCTCGCGATGTCGGCAGTCGCAAGTGCCTCGAGCACGAGCCCGATCTCCGGAACCAGGCGCAGCGCGGGCTCTTCGAGATCGTTCCGGCCGTCACGCCAATCTTCGAGCGCCCCTCGGTCGACCCCATCCCAGCCCGCGAACACGGCCGGCGTCGAGAGCGGTCGACGGGGATTGATCAGAAGGATCGGCCTTCCCTCGATTTCGGGCAGCTCGATCGCTTCGAGCTGATCGCCTCTCCCTTCCCCTCTCATGGTCCGACTGCCGAGGCAGGCGGGCACATCCGCGCCGAGTGCGGCCGCGATTTCGGCTGCGTCGCCACGACCCAGCAGTCGAAGCGCCGCCGCGGCGTCGGCGGAGCCGCCCCCAATACCGGCAGCGACCGGTAGTCGCTTGTCGAGCCTGAGCGCGGCCGTAGCGCCGACGGCGCGGGCCGCGCGCAGGACGAGATTGTCCGCTGCGTCGCCGAGATCTGCGGCGAAGGGCCCCACGATTTCGAGGCTGAGCTCTTCGCTCGGTTCGGCGGTCAGGATGTCCCCGTCTTCGCAGAAGGCAAAGATCGTCTCGATCCGATGATAGCCGTCGGGAAGTCGCTCGCGGACGTGAAGCGCGAGGTTGATCTTGGCATAAGCGATCTCGCGCCCCGCGGCGAGCTTCGGCTTGTCGTTCACCGAGTCGCGATTCGGGGCCCCGAGCGGATTTTCCCGTTCAACCGCTCGGCATCCTCGCCCTCCGCATAGACGAGGGCCGCGCGCCAGGCGAAACGGGCCTCGTTGCGGCGGCCGGCGGCGTAATAAGCGTCGCCGAGGTGCTCGTTGATTTCGACGTCGGCCGGCTCGCCCTGCGCGGCCTGCTCGAGAAGCTGGATGGCCTCGGGAAGCTGCCCCTTCAGAAAAAGCGCCCATCCGAGAGAGTCGGTAATCGCGGCACTGTCCGGCGCCAGCCGATGCGCCTCGCGCACCAGCCGCTCCGCTTCCTCGACATTCTCGCGCCGCTCGAGCTGGGCATAACCGAGATAATTGAGGACCAGAGGCTGCTCAGGCGCGAGCCGGTAAGCCTCCTCGAGCGCGGCTTTCGCCTCCGGCCACTGATCGGCCTGGTCATGGGCGCTGCCGCGCATCAGCCAAAGCGCCCACAGGTGGGTTGATTGATCTTCAGGACGATGTGTCTCGATGGCGCGGGCAAAAGCCGTTGCCGCCTCGGCAGGTCGATCCGTAGCCAGCTGCACCTCGCCGAGCCTGAGCCAGTCCGACATCGAAGCGGCTGGACCCTCCACCGCCGCGGCGGCCTGGGCAAGCGCCCGTTCGCCCTCCTCCGCCTGGACGAGCAATCTCACCCGCAGGTCACGCGCCTGGGCGCCGAACGGATCGCTGGCGGCGACCCGGTCGAGAAGCGCAATCGCCTCCCGCTCGTGACCGCGTTGGGCGAGCAGTTCCGCGGCCACCATCCAGCTCTCGCTATTCTCCGGCGCCAACCAGGTTGCGATCCGGGTGAAGCTCAGGGCCAAAGGCGTGAGGTTCTGGGCGTGAAGATCGAGTGACAGACGGACGAGCAGCTCCGCCAGACCGGCCGCCGGCGTATCGATCGCGCCGCGTAGCTGCCTTCGCTCCAGCAGAGCCCGCGCCGCAGCGGTGGCCGGATCCTGCCCGTCCAGAAGCGCCAGGGCCGCCGCGCGTTTGCGGCGTTCGCCGAGCGCGGCGGCGGCGGCGAATCTCAGCCGCATCGAACGTGAGCCTGCTGCGGCGAGCTCGCTGATGATCCGCTGCGGGTCGTCGACCTGACCGCGCGTGATACCGATCAAGGTGCGATGCTCGGCGGCGTAGGAAGCTGAGGCGCCCTCGAGCCCCTCTTCGGGCAGGAATGACATGGGGTCGCCGCGCCGCGAGCCCTGCGCCCGCCAGGCGCGAAGCACCGGCACGGCAAAACCGAACAACTGCTCGCGCTCGATCAAGTCGATCTGCTGTTCGGCACGAGCCCAATCCCGGCTTCGGAAGGCATCGGCGAGAAGAAGGAAGCGGACGTCGGGCTGAAGCGCGTTCCGACGCTCCAGTGTTCGGGCCGCGGCAAGGGCGAGGGTCCAGTCGCCCGCTGCAACGGCATGGCTCAGGGCTTGCGCGGCCACCAGCTCGTTGTCCGGCTCACTCGCCAGGATCGCAGCGAAGGCTGCACTCGCCTGCTCTGCGTCACCGGCGGACGACGCCGCCCGCGCCTGGACATAATGAGCGAGCGGTGATGCCTCCTCCGCGATGGCCGCGGCGGGAAGGACGAGCAACGCCGCCCCAAGCATCGGGAACCTACATGTTGGGATAATTGGGCCCTCCCCCGCCTTCGGGAACCACCCAGTTGATGTTCTGGGTCGGATCCTTGATGTCGCACGTCTTGCAATGGACGCAATTCTGGGCGTTGATCTGGAGCCGAGTGCGCCCCGCTTCCTCGACGAATTCATATACTCCCGCCGGGCAGTAACGCTGCTCCGGACCGGCATAAAGCGGCAGGTTCACCTCGGTCGGGATGTCGGCATCCTTCAGGGTCAGGTGAACCGGCTGGTCTTCTTCGTGGTTGGTGTTCGACAGGAAGACCGAGGTGAGGCGATCGAAGCTGATCACTCCATCGGGTTTGGGATAATCGATTTTCGGGGCGACGTCCTGACGCCACAATGTCTCGCTGTCCGGATGGTGGCGCATCGTGAAAGGGAGGCCGATCCTGAGCTGGCGCATCCACATGTCGGCGCCGGCGAGCAGGGTACCGATCGTGCCCCCCCATTTGGCGACCATTGGCTCTACGTTGCGGACCTTCTTCAGCTCGTCCGCGATCCAGCTGGAATGGAGCGCAGAGTCATAGCTGTCGAGCGTGTCGGCGCCCCGTTCGGCCGCAATGGCCTCGAACGCAGCCTCGGCGGCAAGCATGCCGGACTTCATCGCGGTGTGAGTGCCCTTGATCCGGGGCACGTTCACGAAGCCGGCCGAACAGCCGATGAGCGCGCCGCCTGGGAAGACGAGCTTCGGGATTGCCTGATAGCCGCCCTCGTTGATCGCCCGGGCGCCGTAGGAAACCCGGCGGGCGCCTTCGAGGAACTGGCGCACAGCCGGATGCTGCTTCCAGCGCTGGAATTCCTCGAACGGCGAGAGCCAGGGATTGCGGTAATTGAGCGCCACCACGAACCCCAGGGCAACCTGATTGTTTTCCTGGTGGTACAGGAAGCCGCCGCCCCAGCTGCCTTCCGCGAGAGGCCAGCCCTGCGTGTGAATGACTCGTCCGAGCTGATGCTTTTCCGGATCGATGTCCCACAATTCCTTGAGGCCGATACCATAGACCTGCGGCTGGCTGTCCTGGTCCAGCTCGAAGATCCGCTTCAGCTCCTTGGTCAGATGACCGCGAGCACCTTCCGCGAAGAAGGTATAACGCCCGTGGAGCTCCATCCCCGGCTGGTAATCCGCGCGATGGGTCCCGTCGCGGGAAACGCCCATGTCGCCAGTGGCGACCCCCTTCACTGAGCCATCGTCGTTGAACAGCACTTCCGCGGCGGCGAAACCGGGGAAGATCTCGACTCCCAGGGCCTCGGCCTGGCTGGCGAGCCAGCGGCATAGATTGCCCAGGCTCAAGGTGTAGGTGCCCCTGTTGTTCATGAAGGGCGGCATGACGAAGTGCGGGAAATTGTATTTTTTCGTCGCGCTCAGCACCCAATGCTCATCGCGGCTGACCGGGACCGTGAGCGGGCTGCCGAGTTCCCTCCAGTTGGGCAGCAGCTCCTCCAGTGCGCGTGGGTCGATGACCGCGCCGGAGAGGATATGCGCGCCGACCTCGGAACCCTTTTCGAGCACGCAGACGCTCAGTTCACGGTCTGCACTCGCCGCCAGCTGCTTCAGGCGAATGGCAGCGGCGAGCCCGGCCGGTCCCGCTCCGACGATCACCACGTCGTAGGGCATCGACTCCCGCTCAGCCATTCCATGGACTCCTGTCGTCGCAAACCGCCAACGACTGGCAGATAAACAGCGACAAGGTGATTGACCAGCCCGCCGCGGCCTGACTCAATGGCGCGGCGGAATGCGTGGGGGTTGGGACGAAATGTCCTCGGATTGGGCGGCAAGTACGCTCAAATGGTGGTCACAAGCGGGGGTCGACGTGATTGTCGGCGAGACCCCGCGCGACTGGCTGAATCCTGCTGCCCCCCAGTCCCCGACAAAGACGCTCGTTCCTGAGCCCCCGGTGGAACAGGCACTGCCCGCGACCCTCGCCGACTTCCAGGACTGGCTGATGACGAGCGAAGTCTGGCCGGGATCGGCGCCTTCGGCACCAAGGCTCGGTCCGAGCGGCGACGGCTCGTCCGGCTTGATGGTCCTGACGGACATCCCGGCCGCCGAGGATTTCGCCGCCGGCATGCTCATCTCCAGCCAGGGCCTGTTCGACAGGATGCTGGAACAGACCTCGAAGAAGATCGGCCTCACGCTGGACCGCCAATCCGTCTACATCGGCTCGCTGTCGCCGCTTCGTCCCCCTTCCGGTGGCCTCGACGCGGCGGCTGCTCGCCGATGCGGTGAAATCGCTCGCCATCATATCGGGCTGGTTGCGCCCAAGGCGGTGCTTCTGCTCGGCGACGTCTGTGCAAGGGCGCTGGTCGGTGGAGTGGTCAGCCAGACGCGGTCGAAATGGCATGAAATCGAGACGAACGGCGGCAAGATCAGGGCTTTGGTAACGATGAAGCCCGAACAATTGAACCTGCAGCCGAATCTCAAGAAATATGCCTGGGAAGATCTCCAGTTGCTAAAGGAAGGATTGTCGGAATGAGGATGCTTCGCACCGGCGCGATCGCCGCGGGCCTTCTTCTCTGCGCCAGTCCGGCGCTTGCTGCCGATTTCGACGGCAGCGCCCAGAGTCAGGCGAGATCGGCCTCCCTCCCGACCCAACTCAGCACCTCGCAACGGGAAAACTACCGCAACGTTTTCGCCGATCTTCGCGACGAGAACTGGGCCGGCGCCTCGGCTCGCCTGGACGGGATGGGCGATGGGCCGCTCCACCATGTCGCGCGGGCGATGCTCTACACTCTGCCGGGTTCGCCGCGGGTCGAACTCGGCCCCTTGCTTGAGCTTCTCGAGCGTGCCCCGGAGTTGCCGCAGTCGGCCGATCTCGCTCGGCTCGCGGTCACTCGTGGAGCGACCGCGCTTCCGAACATGCCCGAGGTTCAGCGCCTGGCAGGACTTGCCGGGCAGCCCCGCCGGGGGCGCCCGCGAAACATTCAGGGTGATCCCGTCGCTGACGCGCTTGAACCGCTCATCCAACCGCTGCTGGTTGCCGATCAACCTTATCAGGCGGAGGCCTTGTTCAACGAACGGAGCTTCGGTCTCAGCCCGGAAGCGCGAACCGCCTTCCAGCAGCGCATCGCCTGGGTCTTTTTCCTCAACGGCAACGACCGTGACGCGCTTCGCATGGCCGATCAGGCCCGGCGCGGGGTGACGGAATGGGCCCTCCATGGTGAATGGGTGGCCGGCCTCGCGGCCTGGCGCTTGAACGATTGCAGAGCGGCCGCCGAGCATTTCGGCAATGTCGCCGGGCGCTCGGCCGACATCGAACTGTCGGCAGCCGGGTATTATTGGGCGGCGCGCGCCGACACCGCCTGTGGCCACCCGGAGCGGGTCCAGGCGAGGCTGCGCAGCGCCGCTCGGCTGAACGAGACGTTTTACGGCCTGATCGCGCAAAGTGCGCTGGGGATCCGCCAGCGCTCGGCCGATCTCCAGGCGTTCAGTGACGAGGATTGGCGCGCATTATATGATCACCGCAACGTTCGCGCCGCGCTCGCGCTCGCCGAAATCGGCGAGGACGGCCTCGCCAGCGATCTCATCCGCCATCAGGCCAGGATCGGCAGTTCGCGCGATCATGAGCGGCTCCTTCACCTCGCGGGGCGGCTGAACTTCACCGCCACCCAGATGTGGCTCGCGCATAACGGCCACCGGGGCACTCGCACCGAAACTCATGACCGCTATCCGGCCCCCAGCTGGCGGCCGCAGCGCGGCTGGCGGGTAGACCAGGCCCTGGTCTTCGCTCATGCCTTGCAGGAATCGAACTTCCGCGCCGACGCGGTCAGCGGCGCCGGAGCACGCGGCCTGATGCAGGTCCGTCCGGGCACCGCCGGCGATCTCGTGCGCTGGGGCCGCACCAGCGGCGATACCGCCCGTCTCAACGATCCCGTCACCAACATCGAATTCGGCCAGACCTATCTCGAATATCTGCGCGACCTGCCGAGCACCGGCGGCCTGCTGCCGAAGGTAATCGCCTCCTACAATGCCGGGCCCGCGCCGATCGAACAGTGGAACATCCGCTTCGATCAGAGTGATCCCCTGCTCTTCATCGAATCGATCCCTTATTGGGAGACTCGCGGTTACGTTCCGATCGTGCTTCGCAACTACTGGATCTACGAGCAGCAGGCGGCCGATCGATCGGCGAGCCGGAGGGCCCTCGCCCAGGGTATGTGGCCGCGCTTTCCCGGGATGGGCGGGGCAGCCGCCGTCCGAATCCCGCCGCGACGGGCGCAAACCGTCGCTTCAGCCGGCGACTGAGAAGGGCGAAGCGCTTCGTCCCGCTTGGCTTCGCCGCCACTGAACGGATGGCCGGGTCCGTTTGGCCCAGGCGAAGCAAGAGCTACCTCGCGAGACCTGCGGAATATTGGATTCGCCCCTGAATCATGGTAGAACATACCATGAACGATAATGCTGGCGAGATTTCCGGACCAAGGTTGAACGACGCCTCTCTGCGCGATTGCAGAGTAGCGGCGCCGACGCTTACTCACTTTGAAAGATATCGCGATCGAGCCCAGGAGGGTGAACGGATGGCAACTGTGAACTTTGTGAACTTCGGTGCCTCGTCACCAGACAAATTGGGCATCGTCAGGGACCTGTCCGCTACTGCCCGGGCTCTGGCGAACCCGAAATGAGACCCGATGTCCGCGCGGGCCGCGGCGCGCCGGAAAACAGGACGCCCGACCGCTTCAACCTGCCGGCCCGGGAGGCCGACGGCGACTGGCTGGACGAGCGCGACAGGCTCGACGGCGAACGACCATCGCTTCGCACGACCGTGACGGTCGAGCATCCGAAGACCATCATCACCTATAACCGGTCGCTAGACATCGGCTTCGACCGCTCGATCAACGCCTATCGCGGTTGCGAGCACGGCTGCATTTATTGCTTCGCCCGGCCGACCCACGCCTATCACGATCTCTCACCGGGGCTCGATTTTGAGACGCGCCTCTTCGCCAAGCCCGATGCGGCGAAGCTGCTTCGAATCGAGCTGGGCAAGCGCGGTTATGTCGTGAGGCCGATCGCCCTTGGTACCAACACCGATCCGTATCAGCCGATCGAAGGACGATGGCGGATCACGCGGACCATTCTCGAAGTGCTCGCCGAGACCCGGCATCCCGTCACGATCACGACGAAATCCGACCGCGTCCTTCGGGATCTCGATCTTCTCGAGGTGATGGGCCGGCAGGGCCTCGCCTCCGTCGCTCTGTCGGTGACGTCGCTGACCCCGCAGGTCTCGCGGACGCTTGAGCCGCGCGCCCCTTCGGCCCGCAAGCGGCTGGCAGCGGTGAAACGGCTGGCCGAAGCCGGTGTGCCGACAGTGGTCGCGATCGCGCCGGTGATTCCGGGAATCACCGATCATGAGCTCGAGGCGCTCGTCGAAGCGGCCGCGGAAGCCGGGGCCGGCGGAGTCTTCTATCTGCCAGTCCGATTGCCGTGGGAGGTTGCGCCCCTGTTCCGGGCCTGGCTGGACGAACATTTTCCGGAGCGCGCCGCCAAGGTGATGGCCGTCATCCGCGATATGCGCGGGGGCAAGGACAATGATCCCAACTGGTTCACGCGGATGCAGGGGTTCGGACCCTGGGCCGATTTGCTTCGAACGCGCTTCGAGCGGGCGGTTCGCAAGCATGGCTTCGGCAGCGACCGGCAAAAGCTGCGCACCGACTTGTTCGAGCCGCCGATGGGTCCACAGTTGAGACTGCTATGAATCGTGCCTCCACAGCGCATGACTGAGACGTTGACGGTCGCGGCCGCGCGGCGGATCGCTTTGGCAGCGCAAGGTTATGGTGAGGAAAGGCCGCCTCGGGTCAACCGAGGCCATTTGCGACGAATCCTGGAGCGCCTTTCGCTCCACCAGATCGACAGCGTCAACGTCGTCGCCCGGGCGCATTATCTTCCGGCTTTCTCGCGGCTCGGCGCCTATGATCGCGATCTCCTCGATAATGCCGCCTGGGGCCGGCGGTCCGACCGTCGGCTGTTTGAATATTGGGCGCATGAAGCTTCCCTGCTTCCCCTCGCGCTTCATCCTTTGCTGCGCTGGCGGATGGCGGCGGCGGATCGTGGAGAGATCGGCTGGACGAGCATGCGCGGCTTCGCCCGCGAGCACCGTCACATGGCTTTGGCCGTGCTCGACCGGCTCCGCAGTGATGGGCCAATGGCGGCATCGGATTTCGAGCATGGCCGGAGCCGAAGCGGCTGGTGGGAATGGGGAGAAACCAAAAAGGCGCTGGAGTGGCTGTTCTGGGCCGGCCATATCACTACGGCCACCCGGCGCGGCAGCTTCGAGCGGGTCTACGACCTGACCGAACGCGTGATCCCCTCCGCGATCCTCGATTTGCCGACTCCGACTGAGGCGGAAGCCCATCGCGCGCTCATCGATCGGGGTGCGCGAGCCCTCGGTGTGGCGACCGCCACCGACCTGCGCGATTATTTCCGATTGAAGCCGGAGGCCGCACGATCGGCCGTGGCCGATCTGGTCGACGACGGTAGGCTGTTGCCCGTCCGGGTCGCGGGCTGGAAAGTTGAAACCTATCTTCACCGGGACGCCCGGCGGCCACGGCGGATAAAGGGGCAGGCATTGATCGCCCCGTTCGACCCACTGATCTGGGAACGCGCCCGTACCGAGCGGCTGTTCGGCTTTCGCTTCCGAATCGAGATCTACACGCCGGCGGACAGGAGAATCCACGGTTACTATGTCCTGCCGTTCCTGATGGACGACCGCCTCGTCGCCCGGGTCGATCTCAAGGCCGACCGGCAGCGCTCGCGGTTGCTCGCGCGCCAGGTAACGATCGAGCCGGACTCACCACCTGGAACGCTCGAGCGGCTGACGGACGAGCTTCACCTCGTCGCGCGGTGGCTCGAGCTGGAGTCGGTCGAGATCGCGGGTCAGGCCAGGTCGACTTCGGCGACCTTGTCCTGATAATCCTTTTTCGGGTCGATCCCGAGCAGCATCTTGATCCCGGCAGCCATCGAATTGCCGTTCAGCCAGATCTGCCCCCGATCGGGGTCGAACCGCAGCAGCTGAAGCTTCGGATCGGCCTTGCCCCCTTCGAACCAGGCCGCGACGAAGGGATTCCAGAGGCGGTCGATCCTTGCCTTGTCGTTGTCCGGAGTCAGCCGCCCTTCCACCGACGCGAAAAGATCGTGCCCTTTGGCCACGAAATGCAGCATTGCCGGTCCGCCGCCACCCAATGCCTTGACCAGTTCGACATCCTTCGCGGTGAAGAACCAGATCGGGCCCTTGCCGTCCTGATCCTCATCGAGCTGGGCGGTCATCGGCTGGGCATGGCCCTCTTCCCGGCCGACGAGCCCGAGCATCACGGTCATGTCGGACGTGAGCGATTTCCAGAAACGGGCTTCGATGTCGGCGTCGGTCGGCATGATCGGGGTCTCCTTCGAACGTGCGAACGAACCGACGGATCGGTGGCCAGGTTCCGCCCGCGAACTGGACCGCGACAAAGCGAAATGGCTGGTCTAGGGACGGACGATGACCAAATCGGCCACCGACCTGATGCAGGAGATCATCTTCTCCGCCGTCCTCGATTCCCTCGCGGCGTTGAAGTCGGCGTCGAAGGGCCTTCCCAACAATTTGCTGCGCGACGTCAATTCGATCCACGCCAATACGACGTTCGCGGATCTGCCCAAGGACGTGCAGACCTCGATCGTTGCCAGCGTCAGGTCCGCTTTCACTCGGCTTCTGAAGGAAGGCTATTCCGTCTCGACGGGACAGCCCGCGTCGCCGCCCCGAGGGGCACCGGCACGCCGGGATGGCCCGCGCCACGAACGGGGCCCGAGGTCGCCAAGTCCGCATCGCAAAGGTCCGGGGGGACGGCCGCAACCGCGAAATGGGGGTCCGAACCGAGGGCCGGGCCGAGGGCCCAAGCCTGGCAGCAAGTAGGTCTGGACGGCCGATGGGCCGTTCGGCGGCGAGTTAGAGCGCCTTCTTCAGGAGCTCGTTGACGACCTGCGGATTACCCTTGCCCTGCATCGCCTTCATCGTCTGGCCGACGAAGAAGCCGAACAACTTCTCCTTGCCACCGCGATACTCGGCGACCTTGTCCGGATTGGCGGCGAGCACCTCGGCGATGACCTTCTCGATCGCTCCCGTGTCACTGGTCTGCTTGAGACCGCGCTGCTCGACGATCGCACCGGGATCCTCGCCGGTCTCGAGCATGATCTCGAACACCTGCTTGGCGAGCGTGCCGGATAGGGTTCCGTCCACGACCAGCTTGAGCAACTCCGCGCCCTGTTTGGGCGTAACGGGGCTGTCTTCGATTTCCTTGCCGAGCCGGTTCAAGGCTCCAAACAAGTCGGAGATGACCCAGTTGCTGGCGCGCTGTGCGTGCTCTTCCCCCACCTCGGCGAGCAGGGCCTCGAACCAGCGAGCCGTTTCGACTTCGGCGGTGAGGACTGCCGCATTGTAGTGCGGCAGGCCCAGTTGTTCCTCGTAGCGGTGACGCTTTGCGTCCGGCAGCTCCGGAAGCGATGCGCGACACTCCCTCAGGAACGCCTCGTCGAGCTCGAGCGGCAGCAGATCGGGATCCGGGAAGTAGCGATAATCGTGCGCTTCCTCCTTGGACCGGAGGGAGCGGGTCTCGACCTTGTCGGGGTCGAACAGCCGGGTTTCCTGAATGATCGTGCCACCCGCCTCGATGATGTCGACCTGGCGACTGGCTTCATATTCGATCGCGGCCTGGACGAAGCGGACGCTGTTGACGTTCTTTATCTCGCACCGCGTCCCGAGCGGCCCGCCCGGTCGGCGCACGCTGACATTGACGTCCGCGCGCATGCTGCCTTGTTCCATATTGCCGTCGCAGCTTCCGACATAGCGGAGTATGGCGCGGAGCTTGCGCACATAGGCCCCCGCCTCGTCCGGCGAACGCATGTCCGGGCGCGAAACGATTTCCATCAGCGCCACGCCTGACCGATTGAGATCGACATAAGAGAAACTGGGATGCTGATCGTGCAGCATCTTGCCCGCATCCTGCTCGATATGGATGCGTTCGACGCCGATCTTCTTGGTGTCGCCGTCGCCGAACTCGATCTCGATCACCCCCTCACCGACGATCGGGTGATAGAGCTGGCTGATTTGGTAGCCCTGCGGCAAATCGGCATAGAAATAATTCTTCCGGTCGAACCTCGACCAGGTGTTGATCTTGGCTTCCAGCGCCATGCCGGTGCGCACGGCCTGGCGAACGCATTCGCCGTTCAGCGTTGGAAGCATACCCGGCATGGCCGCGTCGACCAGCGACACCTGGCTGTTCGGCTCGGCACCGAATTCAGTCGACGCGGCGGAGAACAGCTTGGCCGCGGAGACGATCTGGGCGTGGACCTCGAGGCCGATCACGACCTCCCAGTCACCGGTAGTGCCCTGGATCCGATAGGTTGACTGAGATTCAGACATGTTTCGCTTCCGCTTCAACGGCGGCCTTGTGGATGCGTTCGAGCATGTCCTCGATACCCGCCATCTGCGCTTCGGGAATCATTCCCACGGGCATGGTACCCAACGTCGCGCGAATTCCGGCGAGCGACACTTCCATATCGTCGGCGCTGGCGATGCCGCGCTCGGCAAGAATCCGAAGGGCATGAATACCTGCGAGAAAGCCGGCGAGACCAAGTGTGAAGTCCCGCTTCTGATAAGGATTTTCCTCCCTCACCACCACGGTTCCGGGCGCTGGGTGAAGCCGGCTCGCTGCTCGATCGCCAGGCCTGCGTTCAGGACGGACTGCTCGTCGAGCGCCTTGCCGACCAGCTGCAAGCCCAGCGGCAACCCCTGCCCGTCGAGCCCCGCGGGCACGGACATGGCAGGGAGGCCCGCCAGGCTGGCCGGCACCGCAAACACGTCGTTGAGATACATGGCGATCGGATCCGCGCTTTTCTCGCCAAGAGCGAAGGCGGCGCTGGGGGCGGTCGGGGTCAGCAGCAGGTCGACCTCCTTCCAGACTTCCTCGAAATCGCGCGCGATCAACGTTCGAACCTTCTGCGCCTGATTGAAATAGGCGTCGTAGAAGCCGGCCGAGAGGACATAGGTGCCGATCATGATCCGGCGCTTCACCTCGGCACCGAAGCCGGCGGCGCGCGTGGCTTCGTACATGTCGTTCAAGCTGCCCTGTTCGGGCTGGACCCTCTTGCCGTAGCGAACGCCGTCATAGCGGGCGAGATTCGAGGAGGCCTCCGCTGGAGCAATGATGTAGTAGGTGGGCAGCGCATAACGCGTGTGAGGAAGCGAAACCTGGACGATTTCGGCGCCGGCGTCGCGAAGCCACGCGATTCCCTGCTGCCAGACCGCGTCGATTTCCGCGGGCACCCCGTCAATCCGATATTCCTTCGGGATACCTACCCGTTTGCCCCGAAGATCTGCGGAAAGTTCGGCCTCCCAGGGCGGCACGGGCAAATCGAGCGAGGTCGAATCCTTCGGATCGAATCCGGCCATCGCCTCCAGCAGGATCGCGCAATCGCGCACATCCCGGGCCATCGGGCCGGCCTGGTCGAGGCTCGAGGCGAAGGCGACGATCCCCCAACGCGAGCAACGGCCATAAGTGGGTTTGATCCCGGAAATGCCGACGAACGCCGCGGGCTGGCGAATCGAGCCTCCGGTATCGGTGCCGGTAACCCCGGGCGCTATCCGAGCGGCCACTGCAGCCGCCGAGCCGCCGGAGCTGCCGCCAGGGGCGAGCGGTGCATTGCCGCCATCACTTCGCCGCCAGGGTGAAATGACCGGGCCGTACCCACTCGTTTCGTTCGACGAGCCCATCGCGAACTCGTCCATGTTGAGCTTGCCCAGCATGCCGGCACCAGCCGCGAACAAATTGGCGCTGACGGTGCTTTCATAGACCGGTTCGAAGCCCTCGAGGATCCGGCTTCCTGCCGTCGTCTGGACGCCCCTGGTGGCGAACAGATCCTTTATCCCCAGGGGTACGCCCGAAAGCGGCCGAAGCTCACCGGAAGTCCGGGCCTTGTCCGCGGCATCGGCCGCGTCGAGCGCATGATCGGGTGTCTCGACGATAAAGGCGTTGAGCCCCCTCGCCTTTTCCGCCGCCCCGATGAACGCCGAAGCGACGTCGCGAGCGCTGAAATCGCCCGCTCGGACGCCGTCGCGAATCTGGGCGACGCCAAGATCGGTAAGGCTCGTCACTCGATCACCTTGGGAACCGCAAAAAATCCATGCTCCGCCGCAGGGGCGTTGCGAAGCACCTCGTCCCGAATGCCGCCATCGGCGATGACGTCGTCCCGAAGACGAAGATGGTTCGGGATCACGGCCGTCATCGGCTCGACCCCGTCGACGTTCACCTCCTGCAATTGCTCGATCCAGCCCAGGATGTTGGACAGCTCGGGCGCGAGCGCTTCGACCTCGGCGTCACTCACCGAGATTCGGGCGAGCTTGGCGATGTGGCGGACGGTCTGGGTATCGACGGACATGGCGGGGCCGCTAGCATTGCCGGTCAACCACTTGCAAGCGAGCCGCGCATCGGCTTGAGCGCGTGGGGTGAAGAAGAAACGATCGCATCCTGCTGTCCGCTTCCTGTGGATCATCGCCGGTCTGACGGTGCTCATGATTGCCGGAGCCGTGGCCTACCGGATCTTCGAACAGGATCTGATGCGCTGGGTGATGGTCCCGAAGACCGAGTTCACGGAAGTGCCGATGCCGGCAGGAGCCAATTACGGGCAGCCCGCTCTGTGGATCGCCCACCCCGACCTTCGGGAGAACCCGTCGCGATGGACGCCGCAAGGCCTTCAGCCGACCCGCCAGCCAAGGGTCTCCGTCTTCTTCATCCATCCCACCAGCTTCCTGGAATCCTCCTCCTGGAATGCGCCAGTGGACGATGAGGAGTCACAGCGGCGGGCGAGGTTGTTCGTTCGAAGCCAGGCCAGTGCCTTCAACTCGGTCGGGGAGGTCTGGGCGCCCAAGTACAGGCAGGCCGCGTTCGGCGCTTTTCTGACCACCAAGCGAGATGCGCAGCGGGCGCTTGATTTCGCCTATCGCGATATCGTCGCTGCATACGGCCAATTTCTTCGGGATGCGCCGCCCGAAAGACCGATCATCCTGGCCGCCCACAGTCAGGGTAGCCTCCACTTGATGCGACTGCTCCAGGAGCGAATTAAGGAATCTCCCGAAGCCGATCGGATTGTCGCTGCATATGTCATCGGCTGGCCGATTTCGACCACCGCCGACCTGCCGGGACTTGCTCTTCCCGCCTGTGAGACGGCCCAGCAGGCGGGCTGCCTTCTCTCCTGGCAGAGCTTCGCTGAGCCCGCAGACCCTCAGCAGGTGACCGACGTTTATGACGAATCGATCGGTGCTGGCGGCGCTGCCAGAGCGGGCACGGCGATGTTGTGCACCAATCCACTGACCGGTGGGATCGGCGGCGAAGCGCCCCCTGCCGCCAATCTGGGCACTCTGATCCCGAGCGAAGATTTCAGCAACGCTGCTTTCAGCAGAGGTGCAGTGTCGGCGCGCTGCGACCTGCGCGGCTTCCTCCTGATCGGGGACAACGACCGGGTCCCGGAGATGGGGCCCTATGTCCTCCCCGGCAACAACTACCATGTCTATGACTATGCCTTGTTCTGGGCGAATATCCGGGCCGATGCGGAACGGCGCGTCGCGGCGTTTTTGGCACAGTGAGTCAGCCGACATCTCAGGTGGGCATCAACCCGCATCGAGACCACCGTCGCGCCCGTGCCGATGCAATTCCCTCGGTTTCGACATGATCACCGTGTCGGCAGCCGAATTTCGCAACGCTCTGCCCGAAGGCGGACGCCTGCTTGGGCTCGATGTCGGGACCAAGACCATCGGCACCGCTTTGTGCGACTCCCAATGGACGATCGCTACAGCTGCCACTTTGATCCAACGGACCAAGTTCAGCAGGGACCTCGAAGCGCTCAAGGCCCTGATCTCGGTGCAACAGGTGACGGGTGTCGTCGTCGGCTTGCCGCTGAACCTCGACGGCAGCGAATCCCCGCGGACCCAGTCGGTGCGGGCCTTCGCGCGTAATATCGAGGCGCTCGGACTTCCCATCTTGATGTGGGATGAGCGCTGGTCGACCCAGGCCGTCACGCGAACACTGATCGACGCCGACACTAGCAGAGCCCGACGCGCTGAGCTGGTCGACAAGATGGCTGCGGCATACATCCTGCAAGGTGCGATCGACGGGTTGACGATGGCGTAGGCGCCGATCGGAAACACGCTTGTGATCGGCGGGTCGTTACGTCAGTCTAATCTCCATGACGGAGCAACCGACCAAGCCCCTCCGGGCCAAGCCCCGTGCCGACGTCACCAGGACGGGCGAGCTGATGTCGCCGCCTGTGGGAGTGTTCCGCGGCGACATGAGCGTCGCCGAGACGATCGAACAACTGCGGGAAAGGACCCGGGCGGCCTTCATCACTTACGGCTATGTCACCGACGAGTCGGGAAAGCTGGAAGGCCTGGTGGTGATGCGCGACATGCTGCTTGCGTCGCCGGACTCCCGGCTTGAGGACATCATGCTTCGCGACGTTTTCGCGATGAAGGAATCGCTGCCGCTGGCCGATGCGTTGAAGGCTGCGCTCGCACGCCACTACCCAGTCTATCCCGTTATCGACGACGAAGGGGTTCTGAAGGGTCTTATCCGCGGCGACGAGCTGTTCGCGGAGCAGCTCGTGGAAGTCAGCGCCCAACCCGGCCAGATGGTCGGTGTCGAGAAAGAGGAAAGACTCGACACACCTTTGCTTCGAAGCTTGCTGCTTCGGCACCCATGGCTTCAGATCAACCTCCTCACCGCTTTTGTGGCCGCCGCCGTGGTCGGCATCTTCGAAGGGACATTGGCGCAGCTCGTCATCCTGGCCGTCTTCCTTCCGGTCATGGCGGGGCAGACCGGTAATACCGGCTGCCAGGCTCTCGCGGTCACGCTGAGAGGGATGACTTTAGGCGAGCTGAAGCCGGAATTCGTCAACCGGCTCATTGCCAAGGAAACGCTGCTGGGGGTCTGCAATGGCGCCTTGGTCGGTGTCACCGCCGGCATCGGCATGTTCTTCTACGCTTCCCAGCAAGGCGAGACGCAGCCTTGGCTGATGGGGGTGGTCGTCGCGGTTTCGATGGTTGCAAGCTGCACCGTCGCCGGCATTTCAGGGGCGTTGATCCCGCTGACGCTGAAACGGCTGGGGGCGGATCCTGCGACCGCCTCGAGCATCTTCCTCACCACCGCGAGCGATATCGCCAGTATGGGCGTGTTCCTCACGCTCTCGACGATATTGCTGCTCTGAGGGCCGACCACGCTTGGTCCGCTTCAGGTTGAGCCGTCGCCGCCAGCCGGTTACAGCCCACGCCTGATGACCGCTTCATTCCCGCATCGCCATCTGCTCGGAATCGAGGGGCTTTCCAGGGCGGACCTCGAAATCGTCCTCGACGAGGCGGAGCAATGGGTAGAGTTCAACCGCGGTCCCCGAAAAGACGATCGGCGGCTGACTGGCCTGACCCAGATCAACGCCTTTTTCGAAAACAGCACACGGACGCTTTTCTCCTTTGAGATCGCCGGGAAGCGCCTCGGCGCCCAAGTCTCCAACTTTCACCCGGCCGGCTCCAGTGTTCGCAAGGGGGAAAGCCTGATCGATACGGCTTTGACGCTGAACGCGATGCGCCCGGATTTGCTCGTCATCCGCCACGAGGCGAATGGTGCCGCCGCGGACGTCGCTGAAGTCATGGGCTGCCCGGTCATCAACGCGGGGGACGGCCGCGGCGAACATCCTACTCAGGCGCTTCTTGACGCCCTGACGATCCGCCGACGCTTTGGAAGAATAGATGGTGTTACCGTCGCGATCTGTGGCGACATCAGGCACAGCCGAGTCGCCAATTCCAACCTTCGTTCGCTACCGCTGCTCGGCGCCCGACTGAGGCTTGTCGCCCCGCCATCGCTCATGCCGGAACATCTGCCAAACGAGGTCGAGGCGTTCGACGATCTGGAGCAAGGCATTGAGGGCGCCGATGTGGTGATGATGCTGCGTATCCAGCGAGAGCGGATGGAGGAGGCCGTTTCCGGGTCGCTGGGCGATTTTCATGCCCGCTACGGTCTCAGCCGCGAACGACTGAACCGAGCGGCGCCGGGCGCCATCGTGATGCATCCGGGCCCGATGAACCGGGGCGTCGAGATAGACTCGGACGTCGCCGACGATAGCCGGCGTTCAGTAATCCTCGAGCAGGTCGAGCTGGGTGTCGCGGTCAGGATGGCCTGCCTTGATCTGCTGACCCGGGATCAACGCGACCGATAAAATTTGGCGGTCAGCCTTGGCCTGCTGACCGCCTCCCAGAGGGGACCGAGAATCTGTTTCAGGCTCGTCGGTTGCGGCCGGGTGCGTAACGGGCCGCCCAACGGATCGCAGCGTCACCGGCGTTGGTACGGACGAAGCAGGCGCCACCGCGCGACTTGATCGAGGCGCACAGCCGTCCCGCGTCGAGCGAGGTGGCGAAACCCGAGACGGACACGCGATGAAGAGTCCGCCCGTCGATATTGATCGTCGTCGTCGTCGGCTGAAGTCGGCCGAGTCCGTAACTCTGCTCGGCCTGCTGCCAGGCGCGTTCAGCATTTCCCTCGTTGCTGAAGGCGCCGATCTGGACGACGAAGCGGCCATGGGAGGTCGGACGTGACGTTTGCGGCGACTGCGGGCGAAAGATCGGTGCGATCGGCCTTGTCGCCGTCGCATTGCGAATGATGGCTCGATCGGGCCGCGTCAGGGTTTCTGCCGCAGCCGCAAAGCGGACGTCCAGTTCTTCCGCCGACACAGGCTGCGACTCCGGGATCTGAGGGATTTCAGGTTCGCTCAAATCAGCCGTTGTCACCGGAGCGGGCGTTGGCCACCACGCCGGCTCAGCCCCAGTCGGTTCGGCCGACGCATAAGTCTCGATGGGTTCGGTCGGGACGAACGTCCGGCTCGGCTCTGCGGCAACGATGGTCGCTTCGGGTGCCGTCGGGGTCGGCTGGACCGAAGCGACTTGCTGGGTCGAAGTCGACTCTGCCCGAGTATATGCTTCTGCCGCCGGATTTGCAGCCGGGGCTACGACAGGCTGGATCAAAGCGAGGCGGACTGGCTGCCCGGAGTCCTCGACGGGAGTCACTCCGAGCAGGCTCGCGACCTGAGCCGACTGACCGCCAGGGCGGGCAAGGCCGGCCCATTGCTGGAGGCGGCGTGGGAGTTCGGCCGGCGAAATGTCCTGGGCCGCGACGGCCCGAGCGCGCTGCCAGTTGCCGGCAAGCGCAAAGGCAAGAGCCAGATTCTGGCGAAGCCGCGGAGTCGCGTCATGCTGACGAGCCGCGGGCTCCAATATTTCGATCGCGCGCTCCGGCATCCCGGCCAGCGCATAGGCAAGCCCGACGTCGGCCGCCGGCGCCCGGCCCGCCAGATCGTCAAGCTGACCAATTGCGGCTTGTGGGCGACCGAGCGCAACCTGCATGAGGGCATAGCTCAACCCGGCGCGAATGTGTGGCGGGTCAAGCTCGAGGACGTCTGCATAAGTCGTTCGAGCCGAATCGAAACGACCGGTCTTCAGATAAATATCGGCGAGCAGCAGACGGTAACCGGCATCGCGGGGGGCCATTTCGACGGCGCGCTCGATCTCGCTCAATGCCTCGTCGAACCGTCCCTGCTGGATCGAACGGATCGCCTGGCTGTGCAGCTGCCTCGCCTGCTGGGCTGGGGCAGTGCGGGGCGAATCGGGCCTCGCCAGGGCCGAATTGGAGAGGAAGACGGCTGTGCCGATACTCAGCGCCAGCGTGGAGGCAGCAACGTTAATCGCAATCCTGTTCATCTTCCGCTCCGTTCCTAGTTCCGCGCTGCCCCGGATGCCGGGACTCGCTTTGCCATGGTCTCGATCTCCGGAAGCGATTCGAGGAAGTCATCCAGTGCCTGAGTCACGATCTGCTGCGCCGATCGACCGGTGACGGCGCATGCCAGGCGAAGGCGTAGGTGCCGCTCCGAATCGAGGCGCAGGGTGAATGCGGCCTTCTTGCCGGCCGGTTCGGTGCTTCGCTTCGGCAGCGAGACGACCTTGGCTTTGACCGTGGCTTTCGGACGCGACGGCAGTTCGACCACAGCCGCCTCTGCCTCCTCAACTTCGAAGCTCTCCGCGATCGCTCGCTGCTGAGCCACGACCGGCAGAGGTTCGCCGTCTGCGCGGGCCGATCGTGGCGCCGGAGTCAAAGCGGAGATCGAGCTCGGCACATGCTCAAGGACTTCCGGCTCGAGCTGTTCTTCGACCTGAGGCACATAGCCCATGTCGTTCCAGCCCAGATCCTCGATCGGGGTGAAGCCCTGGGGCCGCATTGCCGGCTTGGCGGTTCCCTTTCGGGCCAGCAGCCCGGAGGACAAAGAGGCGTATCTTGCTTCGTTCATTGCCGCCCCCCTCACTGGCCGATCACGCGCCGGCCGAAGCCGGAAGCGGGACGCTGGGCGACCGGATGCGGCATGATGCCGCCAGGCGCGGAAAAGACGGTGCGGCGGAAATTCTTCTCTAGCCGATCCGCGATATAGTCCCACAGCTCGACGACTTCCTTGGCCGAGCGGCTGTTGGCATCGACTTCCATAACGGTTCGTCCGTCGATCATGGAGGCCGCGAAGTCGGTGCGGTGGTGGAGGGTTACGGGCGCGACTGTCCCATGCTGCGAAAGTGCAACAGCGGCTTCGTAGGTAATTTTCGCCTTCGGGGTGGCCCCGTTGACGACGAAGATGAGCGGCTTGCCGGCCCGTTCACACAGATCCACCGTAGCGCCGACGGCACGCAGATCGTGCGGGCTTGGCCGAGTCGGGATCAGGATGAGCTCAGCGACCTGGATGACGCTTTGGATCGCCATCGTGATCGCAGGCGGCGTATCGATCACTGCGAGCTTGAAACCCTGCTGTCTAAGGACTTCGAGATCGGCGCCGAGCCGGGCGACCGTGGTCTGGGCGAAGGCGGGCATTTCGTCCTCGCGTTCGTTCCACCAATCGGCAAGCGACCCCTGCGGGTCGATATCGATCAGACATACCGGGCCGTATCCCGCCCGCTGTGCCTGAACGGCGAGGTGGCCGGATAGGGTTGTCTTCCCCGATCCGCCCTTTTGAGAGGACAAAGCCAAAACGCGCATGAAATTTCCCTCGGTTCCCAGGCGTAGGACCAAGGGCTTGCACCTGACGGTGCTAAAATCCGGTTAACCCAACAGCGCCGTGGACGATAAATTCGGCCAGCTGCCCGGCAGGCTCACACAGCAGCGACGGCGCCTGCGCTGACTGGAACTGCCGTGTGGCGCATCGGCGGGCGCTTCATGTAGGTCAGATAGCGCCACAACCATTCGACCGGACCAAAGCGGAAGTGCCTGAGCCACAGCGGGCTCGCCACCAGCTGAACCGCCCAGATGGCGAACACGACGTAATAAAGCTCGTACCGTTCGAACTGGCCGTAATAACCCATGCCGATAAAGATGATTCCGCAGACGAGTGAGTGGGTGAGATAGTTGGTGACCGCCATCTGCCCGACTGCGGCCAACGCCCGCCTCAGCCAGGGCAAAAGGCCGGAGCGAACGAAAAGAAGCAGTGCGCCAAGGTGCCCGATCGTCATCGCCAGGCGTCCGAGATCGTATGTGATATTGGCCTGGGCGAAGGCGACGGCGCTGAATTCATGATCAAGAATCCACCTCGTCTCGAAATAATTTACTGCGAGGCCGACACTGTAGCCGCCCCCGACCAGCAACCAATAGAGTCGCGTCGGTCGGTCCAGGGTCAGGACGCCCTGTCGGTAAAGGGCCATCCCGATCAGCATCATTCCGAAAATATCGAAGAAGTACCGATACATGCCCCAACTCTGCCAGAAAGCATTGATGTTCGCGGTATGCATGAAGGCGGTCCCGTAACCGCTCGTTCGCTGCTGGATGGCTTCCTCACTCTCCTCTGGCGTGGCCTTGAACTCGCTGCGCGCCTCCTGCCAGGCCTTCAGCGCGTTTGTCTGTTCTTCAGTGAGAGTCGCGCCCGACGCTTGCGCCACCGAGGCCTCGGCATGAGCCTGATGCTTGTCGATCAGGCGGGTCGCATCATAAACGCTCCACAGGGCGCCCAGAAAGAGGCTGCCCACGCCGATCAGGATTAGCCACTTCGCTGCCATCTTGCGAAAGGCGAAGACGAACAAGGCGACGACACCGTAGGCGTACAGGATATCACCGTACCAAAGGAGGATGAACGCGTTCACGAATCCAAAGCCGATCAGCCAAAGGTTTCGCCGGAAAAAGATATCGGCGGCGTCGCTCCTTCCTGAGGCCTCGAGCCGCGTCGTGAGCAGGATCACGCTCGCTCCGAACAAGAGCGAGAACAGCCCGCGCTGGGTGCCCTCGAAACCGATCTGCGTGATGATCCAGGCCCACAAGTTGGCGCCCTCGGCACCCCCTGCGTTAGTCGGGTTGGAGTAAGCGTGCGGTAGCCCGAAGGCGGTAATGTTCATCAGCAGGATGCCAAACAAGGCCACTCCCCTGACCACATCCAGCGCCTCGATTCGCTGGGCAACCGGCGTCGCCATGACTTTGTCGGTAAGTGATGACAGCTTCGCCGTGCCTGAAGGACTGGTCATGTCGGCTCCCCCGCTGCCGGATTCGCGTCGACGCCGCGTCCCCCGGAAGGCGGCCCGAACCCCGGCCGTCAATTCCCTTGTCGCTCCAAAGGAAAGCCGTGGCAAACGTTATTGAGAGCACACGAAATTTGCCTTTCCGGTTAATCTATAGCACTATAATGAACCGATTTGGCGAGGAACCGTCATGCGTACCAGAATAAGAGAAATACGCCGGGCGCGCGGCATGACTCTTCAGGACGTCGCCGAACGTTGCGCGCCGCCGACGACGCCGCAAACGATCGGTCGACTCGAAACTGGCAGGCGGACCGTTTCCATTCACTGGCTCAACCGCATCGCGGGCGCACTCGGCGTCGAAGCCACCGATCTCATCCTTCTTCCAGCTCGGGAGGATCCGCCGCTGGTTGCAGTCCTCGCCAATGATGGTGTCCGGGCGTTCGGCCGTGACGCAGTTGCACTTGCACCCCGGGCGGCCCCGGGGACAGTCGCCGTCGTCGTGGAATCCGGGACTGGCGATTATCGCGGAGGAGACGAGATATGGCTCAGCCGCCTGACCCCGGAAGCCTATTCGAGCGCTCTCAACCGAGACGTATTGGTACCCCGACCCACCGGTCGCTTCGTTTTCGGCCGACTTATCGGCCGTGAAGGGAACCGTCTGCAGATCCTTTCCCTCGGGGCTGGCCGGCGACAGATCGTCGTGACGGACCCGCCATGGATCGCGGTAGCAGCGGTCCTGATCCGAGCGCTCTAAAGCTCCCAAGGGGTGAAGAAAGGCGGCGCGGAACCTCGCCAGGTTGTCACCACACTCGATCAAATAGCTGACCGTCTGCGTTGGCAATTCACAACGTGGGAGGATCACCCTTGTTTCTCTTCTTTTCCAATCGCCTCGGTTGTGCCGGCTCGCTGCTGTTGACGGCCCTCGGCACCTTGCTCGTTCTGCTTGTTCTAGGCGGGATCAATTTATGATGGTGGGCGGTGACGGGATCGAACCGCCGACCCTCTCGGTGTAAACGAGACGCTCTACCGCTGAGCTAACCGCCCGCTTCTTTGTCCCTGCCACTGGCGGCCCGCAGGGGCAAGCTCAGAGAATGACGCGCTATCGGCTCCGCGGTCAGCCCATCACCCCAGCGATTTCACGATTTCCTCGACCATCTTTTTCGCATCCGCGAGCAACATCATGGTGTTGTCTCGGTAGAAGAGTTCGTTGTCCACGCCGGCGTAGCCGACTCCGCCCATCGACCTCTTCACGAACAAGACGGTCTTTGCCTTTTCGACGTCAAGCACCGGCATGCCGTAAATTGGTGAACTCTTGTCAGTCTTGGCGGCCGGGTTGGTCACGTCGTTGGCGCCGATCACAAATGCCACGTCGGTGCGGGCAAATTCGGAGTTGATATCCTCGAGTTCGAACACCTCGTCGTAAGGCACGTTGGCTTCGGCGAGAAGCACGTTCATGTGACCCGGCATCCGGCCCGCCACGGGATGAATTGCGTATTTTACGCTGACCCCTTCCTGCTTGAGCAGGTCCCCCATTTCCCGAAGGGCATGTTGCGCCTGGGCGACCGCCATGCCGTAGCCCGGCACGATGACCACCTGCTCCGCCTGCTTCATGAGAAAGGCTGCGTCCTCGGCGCTCCCCCGCTTCCACGGCCGGTCGATCGCCTCTCCGCCGCCAGCAATAACGTCACCGCCAAAGCCGCCGGCTATGACCGAGATGAAGCTGCGATTCATCGCCCGGCACATGATGTAGGAAAGTATTGCGCCCGAGCTGCCGACGAGAGCGCCGGTGATGATCATCGCGCTGTTCTGGAGCGTGAAGCCCATCGCCGCAGCCGCCCAACCGGAATAGCTGTTCAACATGCTGACCACGACCGGCATGTCGGCGCCTCCGATCGGAATGATCAACAGGAAGCCGATTGCGAAGGCCAGCGCCGTGACGGTCCAGAAAATCCAGGGGCTCTGATCCTGGGTGAACCAAGCGATCAAGCCCAGAATGGCTGCCAGCGTTCCCAGGTTGATGACGTGCCGAAGCGGCAGCAGGATCGGCTTGCCCGACATGTTCCCGTTCAGCTTGAGAAAGGCGATCACCGATCCGGAGAAGGTGATAGCGCCGATGGCCACGCCCAGGCCCATCTCTACCCGGCTGACCGGTTCGATCACGCCATTCACGGCGATGCCGAACGCTTCCGGGTTGAGGAAGGCGGCGGCCGCGACGAGGACAGCAGCGAGGCCAACCAGGCTGTGAAAGGCCGCGACCAGCTGCGGCATGGCCGTCATCGCAATGCGGCGCGCGGTGACGATACCGACCAGACCACCAATCCCGATGGCGATCAACATCTGGACAAGAACGACCGAGTCGACCCCGCTGATAACGCCCGTCTCGGCAAATGGCTGATAGTGGATGAGCGTCGTTGCTACGGCGAGCAGCATGCCCGCCATTCCAAACCGATTGCCGCGGCGCGCGCTTTCCGGGTTCGAGAGGCCTCGCAAAGCGAGGATGAAGCAGGCGCCCGCCACGAGATAAGCGAGCATGACCCAAGCGGGCGCGCCGACGGCTTCGTGCATCAGCGCCGCTCCTTCTTCTTGTACATGGCGAGCATTCGCGCGGTCACCGCGAAGCCCCCGAAGATGTTGACGCTGGCAAGTGTTACGGCGACCAGCCCAAGCCACTTCGCCCCCGGCGCCCCCGCGGCAGCGCTGGCGATCAAGGCGCCCACGATGATCACGGAAGAGATGGCGTTGGTTACCGACATGAGTGGGGTATGAAGCGCCGGAGTGACCGACCAGACCACATAATAACCGACGAAGCAGGCCAGCACGAAGATCGACAGGATGCTGATGAAGTCCATGCGCTCTCCTACTCCCGATAGTCTGCGATTCGGCCGGCCAGGTCGTCGAGCGTGGCGCTGAACGCAGCCAGCGCTTCGCGATAGGATTCTTCCCCCGTCTCGCAGGGTTCCCGGTCGGAATAACGGGCAACGCCGGCCCAATCATTCTCGCCCAGCCAAATCGCTCTTCCCGCCTCCTTGCGGACGGCGAGTTGCTTCAGCTCCTCGAGGCGGCGCACTTGCGACACGGTCTGTGCCCGAGCCGCGCCTCCTGGGCAGCTGGCCAGAAAGTCGCGGGCAGCGAGGCTTCGGAACGTGGCTCGGCGCAACGGCTCCATGGGCGTGGGGGTCGTACCTTGCTTCTCTGCACCGCACCCCGGAGCAAGCAGGATCGCGGCCAGCATTCCCGCCTGCCCCATCGTCTTCATCCGAGCAGCCGTTCGTTGACTACCTTGCCTTCTCGGGTCAGCCGGACCCCTCGAACGATCTCGTCGTCTTCGGGAAAAAAGATGTTCTTGGCATCGGCGTCCCAGAAGGCGCTGATAAAGTTGAAAAGGTTTCGGGCGTACAGTGCGGAGGCATCGGTCGCGAGACGGCTCGGCACGTTACGATGACCCACGATGCGGATTCCGTGTCGTTCGATCACCCTGCCCGCCTCGGCGCCTTCAACGTTGCCCCCCTGCTCGACGGCAAGGTCGACGACGACGCTTCCGGGCCGCATCGTCGCCAGCTGCGAGTCGCTAATCAGGCGCGGCGCCGGCCGGCCGGGAATGAGCGCAGTGGTGATGACGATGTCCTGTTTAGCGATGTGGCTCGAGACCAGTTCCGCCTGCGCCGCCTTATATTCATCCGACATTTCCGTGGCATAGCCGCCGGACCCCTCACCTTCGATTCCCGCCACCTTTTCGACGAAGATCGCTTTTGCGCCGAGACTCTCGATCTGCTCCTTCGTCGCCGCGCGGACGTCCGTGGCGGAAACTATCGCCCCGAGCCGCCGCGCGGTCGCGATCGCCTGGAGCCCGGCGACGCCCACGCCCATGACGAAAACCCGCGCCGCGGCGATCGTCCCGGCAGCCGTCATCATCATTGGGAAGGCACGGCCATATTCGGCGGCCGCGTCCAGGACCGCCTTGTAGCCCGCGAGATTGGCCTGGGAGGACAAGACATCCATCGATTGCGCGCGGGTGATGCGCGGCATGAACTCCATCGCCAACGCTTCGACCCCGGCCGCGGCATAAGCGTCGATCCACTCGCGACGGCCGAACGGGTTGAGTATCGCCGCGAGCATGACACCGGGTGGCGCGGCCGCGAGAGCCTCCGGGTCAGGCCCCTGGACGCCAAGCACGATCGCTGCATCGGTCAGCGTTTCGGCCCGGGTACCGATCCTGGCCCCGGCGGATTGATAATCGGAGTCGGCGATCGAAGCGCCTGCTCCCGCATTGGCCTCGACCGAAACGTCGGCCCCAAGGCCGATAAATTTCTTCACAGTCTCGGGCGTGGCCGCGACTCGCCGCTCGCCCTCTTCGCTCTCTTTGAGGACCGCTATCTTCACCCGGTGCGCCCGAATCAGGCGCGGATGACGAAAATAACGATCAGCGCCGTGATCACGCTGACGATTGCGCCCCATTTCATGAGGGCCACAAACAAGCCGTAGCTATTCTGGTGGCGCCTCACCTCACGGTCGATTTCGCCTTCGGCTGCCATATTCTGCCCTTTCAATCCCTGTTCGGGCGAACGCTTAGCAAGGGCGAGAGAGGAAGGGCAAGGCGTCAGCCGCCCGAACCGGAGGCAGCCTCAGGGGTTGTGGTCGGACAAAGGTTCGCCGCCTTCCTCTTCTTCCAGGAGAACGGCCGCGTCGCCATTCGCCGAAAGGCGCACCTGATTTCCCTCCACCGCTGCCACGAGTCCGCCGGAGACATAATGATGATGGTCTTCGTGGGAGCCGCTGTCCGCCTTGATCAGCTTGATCCGGTTGCCCTCGATCCTGTCGACCGTCCCGATATGGACGCCATCGGCGCCGATCACTTCCATATGCTCCCTGATATCGCCAATGCCGGACATCATCACTCTCCTCGTTGCAACAGCCCGAACGTGTCGAAACGGGAATCGATGCACGAGATCGCCGTTCGACCGCAGCGCCTTGTTAAGTCCCTCTTTACCAAATCATCCTAGACCCGTCCCTCTTTAGGACGAGGGATACAGATGCGGCCCGAACCCACTCGCTGCCTCCTGCTGATCGACGATGAGCCGGCCCAGCGGCGCTTGATCACCGCCATCGGTGCCCGCGCGGGCTGGTGGGTGCGCGGGGTTAGCGATCTCGATTCGGCGCGCGCCATGCTCTCGGATCCGCAGGAACCGAAATTCGATGCAATCCTGCTCGACTGGTTGCCTGGTGCAGAGGGCAGCGAGCTCATTCGCGCCATCCGTGAATTGCGCCCAGAGCTTCCCTTGCTCGTACTGACCGCGCAGACCAGCGTCTCCTGCGCGGTCGAAGCCATGCGTTCGGGCGCGAGCGACTTCCTGGTCAAACCGCTCGCCCCCGACCGTCTGCTGGCGGCGCTCAACGCGGCAACTGATCGAAGGAAATCTACCGGCGAGCTTCGACCCCTGTCGGAAAAGATCAACAAGACGTTGGGCTTCGACGAGATCGTCGGCTCCGCATCAGGCTTCCGTTCCGCGCTTGCCATCGCCGCAAAGGCTGCCAGGGCCCGGGTGTCGGTCCTGATCGAAGGCGAGAGCGGGTCTGGCAAGGAAATCATCGCCCAGGCGATTCACGCAGCCAGCCCGCGTGGGAAGCAACCGCTTCACACCGTCAACTGCGGGGCCATTCCCGAAAACCTCGTCGAATCAGTACTGTTCGGCCACGAGAAGGGTGCATTCACCGGGGCGTTCGACCGCCATATTGGGCGGTTCGAGGATGCCGACGGATCCACCCTTTTTCTGGACGAGGTCGGCGACCTGCCTCTCGACACCCAGGTCAAGCTCCTGCGCGTGCTCGAAACCGGAGAAATCCAACGGGTCGGAAGCCGGATTACCCAGCTCGTCGACGTTCGAATCATCGCCGCCACGAACCGCCGACTCCTCGAGGAGGTCGGGGCCGGCCGGTTCCGGGAGGACCTGTATTACCGGCTCAACGTCGTCCACGTTCCGATCCCGCCGCTTCGTGACAGGATAAGTGATCTTCCCGCGCTCGCTCGCCACCTGCTGTCCCGGATCGCAGAACAGCCCGGAATGCGCCCGCTATCGATTACCGACGACGCCCTCGAAGTGCTGATGAGCTATGGCTGGCCGGGCAACATCCGTCAGCTCCAGAATGCCTTATTCCGCGCCGCCGTGCTCTGCGAAAGTGACGCGCTGACGGCTGCGGACTTCCCGCACATCGCCAACGAGTCGCGGCACGGCCGTCGCGCCGACGATTATCACGCGAAACGCCTCGACGGACAGTCCGCCACTGCCGCGCTTGCGCACGGGCCCGGGATCACCCTTTACCGGTCGGACGGCAATTTGCGGCCGCTGGAGGAGATCGAAGCGGATGTCATTCGCCTCGCAATAGGCCACTATCGCGGCCGGATGACCGAAGTGGCCCGCCGTCTGGGTATTGGCCGCTCCACATTGTACCGCAAGCTCGGTGAACTCGGCATAGACGCTGCCGCCTGAGCGCAATCTCGTCGGCGCAATCCCGACGACTGTGACCTTTCCCGCGGGCCCACGAGGCTGCTAAGCGCATCGCATGGATGATTTCCCCAATGCGGTGATCCTGATCACTGGCGCGGCTTCCGGAATTGGCGCTGCGCTGGCCTCGCGATTATGCGCCGGCGGCGCGAAGAAGCTGATCCTGATCGACCGGGACGAAGACAGGCTCCGTGATTTCGCTTTCTCGCTGGCGTGCGAACGGCAACTCATCGTCGGCGACGTTGCCGATGAACAACTATGGGCCGATGCTGACCTGACCGGCCTCAGTCACGCGGTCGTGAATGCCGGCATCGGCGCCGGAGGCCCGATCGTCGAGACGACGCTGAAGGATTGGCGGACGGTGATGTCGGTCAACCTCGACGGTGCTTTCCTTACCCTTCAGGCGGCCATGAGGGCGATCAAGGCCGGTGGAACCGGCGGCGCCATTGTGCTCACCGCGTCCGCAGCGGGGATCAAGGCGGAGCCCGGGATAGCCGCTTATGGCGCCTCGAAGGCGGCGGTCATTCACCTCGCTCGGATTGCCGCCCGTGAGGGGGCAAGCGACGGGATCCGCGTGAATTCCATCGCTCCCGGCGGGGTCGAAACCCCGATCTGGTCAAATGTCCCGTTTTTCCAGGAGTTGGTCCGCGGCACCGGGAGCGAGGAAGCGGCATTCAAGAGGATGGGTAGCGTGGCAACTCCGCTGGGACGCTTCGGGCAGCCCAAGGAGATCGCCGAGCAGATCGCATTCCTCCTGTCGGAGAAAACGGCGTTCGTCACCGGATCCTGTTTCGTCAGTGACGGCGGTTATACGCTATAGCCTGATCGGGCTCTGCGGCATCCTGGGCGCCTGCGAGGCGGAGCAGGAGCCGCGGCAGGCACCACCGCGCGAAATCGTCAGTGCTGCCCATTGCGAGCAACTGAGCTTCGAGGGTTCGGACTTTACGGCTTGCCGTTACGATTCGCGCCGACATCGAATCGAACTCGTTCTCGACGACCCGCAAGGGCGCCTGCGAAGTCTGGCGCGGCTCGAGGACCACCTAGGCGTGCGCCGAGCGCAACTGCTCTTCGCGATGAATGCCGGCATGTACGATGAGGATGGACGGCCCATCGGGCTCTATGTCGAGCGCGGCCGACGGCGCCACCGCATCAATCTCGCCAGCGGGACGGGCAATTTCCACCTTAAACCCAATGGCGTTTTCGCCGTCGCCCGTGATGGCACCGTGTCGATCCGATCAAGCGATCAATTCGATGGTGAGCCCTATTGGGCGACCCAGTCCGGACCGATGCTGGTGATCAATGGGGATCTGCACCCCGCCTTTCAGCCCGACGGAGAATCCCTTCATGTTCGCAACGGCGTCGGGGTACCCGATCGCCATATGGCCTGGTTCGTCATCAGCGAAGGCCCCGTATCGTTCGGGCGTTTCGCACGATTCTTCCTCGATGTTCTCGATTGTCCCAATGCCCTCTATCTCGACGGCGGCGTTTCAAGCCTTTGGGACCGCGGCGCCCGCCGTCAGGATGGCTATTCTTCACTCGGGCCGATGATAGCGATATTCAGTCGCGACGCCGATCCCGTCGTTACGGAGTGAAGGCAGGGCCGTCCGAAAGGCGACCTACAAGCTCTTGCACTCTTCCAAGTTGGTTTCATGGTGTAGGAGTCAGCGCGCAGTCGCGAAGCCCGCGCCACACTCGAAGCGCCTGAAGCGTTTCGGGCACGTCGTGTACGCGCAAAAGCTGGACACCTTGGTCCACGGCTTTCAGCGCGAGCGCTATCGAGCCGCCGAGCCGCCGGTCCACCGGGGCCTCGTTGGCGAGCGCCCCGATCGTTCGCTTGCGGCTTGCTCCAAGCATGATCGGGCAGCCGAGACCATGAAGCATCGCGAGTCCATTCATCAGCTGGAGGTTATGCTGGACGGTCTTGCCGAACCCGAAGCCGGGATCGACGATGATCCGTTCGCGGGCGATGCCCGCGTCGACGGCGGCTGCGACCCGCGCTTCGAGCCAGTCATATACTTCCAGGAGGACGGGCCTATCGTAGCGGGGATCATTTTGCATGGTTTCCGGGCTGCCCTGGTGATGCATGAGCACCACCGCGCAGCCTGCCCTGGCCACCACTTCCGTCGCTCGATCGTCCCAGGTCAAAGCCGAGACATCGTTGATCATGGCCGCGCCCGCTGCGATTGCATGCTCCATCACCGTCGCTTTGCGTGTGTCCGCAGATACGGCAACGCCGGCTGACGCCAGGCGATCGATAACCGGGACTATTCGCGCCGCTTCGTCGCCTTCCCAGACTTCCCGTGCGCCAGGCCTGGTGGATTCTCCCCCGACGTCCACGATCGCGGCGCCGGCGGCCGCCATTTCGTGACCCGCGGCAATGGCGGTCTCGCTGTCCGCAAATTGGCCCGCATCTGAGAAACTGTCCGGGGTGGCGTTGACGATCCCGGCGATCTGAGGCTGATCCAGTCGCACCGTGCGCGAGCCAAGCTGGAGCGGCGCCCTTTGCGAAGTCAGATTCGCCCAGGCCGTGGCGGCCTTCTGGCCCAACCCATCTAGTCGCGTCTCGATCTCACTGACCGAAGCCAGCTCGACGCCATCTTCGCTGATAATCTCGACAGCGGAGAACCAGAGCATCCCGCCTGCCAGGTGTGCCACCTTGCCATCATGGCCGAACGGGGCATCGACGAAACCGGTCGGGCGGAGATAGATACGATCGCTCATGCGTCTCGCATAAGGCCTGGTTGCGCGCTCGGGAAGAAACGCTCAGCCGAGCGACGCGAGATAGGCCTGGCGAATCGAGTCGAGCGGCACCAGGCCGCCATCCCTCTCGACATGCCAGAAGGTCCAGCCGTTGCAGGCGGGTGCGTTCTGGACCGAGGCGCCGACCTTGTGGATCGAGCCCTGTTTGCCGTCCTGCTCGATTGAGGAATCGGCGAGCACCCGCGCCCTCCAGCGCCGCTTCGAGTCCGTGAGCGAGGTACCTGGAGAGATTAAACCGCATTCAACCAGGGTTCCGAACGGTACCTTTGGCTGAGTCGAGCGGGACGCCATCACCTTCATGGCGCTTTCGTCCAGCTCGAGCGTGGATTCGATCCTGGCATTGGCCACCTTGATGTAGCGGCTCTCGCGCTCGATCCCGATCCAGTGACGCCCGAGGCGCCGCGCCACCGCGCCCGTTGTGCCGGTGCCGAAGAAGGGGTCCAGAACCACGTCTCCCGGATTGGAGCAGGCAAGCAGCACCCGGTAGAGAAGGGATTCAGGTTTCTGGGTTGGGTGCGCCTTGGCGCCCCCTTCTCCCTTCACCCGCTCCCCCCCAGCGCAGATTGGCAAAAGCCAGTCTGAACGCATCTGAAGATCTTCGTTCAGGGCCTTCATCGCCCTGTAGTTGAAGGTGTAGCGGCTGTCCTCTGACCGCGAGGCCCAGATCAATGTTTCGTGGGCATTGGTGAAGCGAGTGCCACGAAAGTTCGGCATCGGGTTCGACTTGCGCCAGATGATGTCGTTGAGAATCCAGTAACCCTCATCCTGAAGAGCGGCGCCGACGCGAAAGATATTGTGGTAGCTGCCGATCACCCAAAGGGTGCCATTGGGCTTGAGTATGCGTCGCGCTTCCTTCAGCCAGGCCCGAGTGAAGCGGTCATAATCGGCGAACGTCGCGAACTTGTCCCAGTCATCGTCGACCGCATCGACACGACCGCCTTCCGGACGGAACAGATCACCGCCAAGCTGGAGATTGTAAGGCGGATCCGCGAAGATCAGGTCGATACAGGAATCTGGCAACCCGGCCATAGCAGCCACGCAATCATTCTGAAGGATGGAGTCCAGTGGCAGCTGCTGGACTGGGCCGTTCGACGCCCGGCTTGCCGCGGGGGCCAACTTTGCCGACCGCCGCGGCCTCGCGACCGTGTCCACACGCCCCATAACGCTCATCGCCCCGCCCCCTTCGCTTACAGCCCCAAGCTGAGTCAGGCCGAGTCCGCGGTCAAGAACAGACACTTGCAGCCTGTATCTGATACCGTTCACAATGTTGGTGGAACGAAACGAGTCTTCGCAACATCTAGTGGACCGACAACCGTTCGGGACTCAATCCACAGTGGTGTGTCGGGAAAGACTCAGCTCGGGTTCAATCGCGTCAAGCGGGTTCTTGGCCGGTCCTCGAACCCTGGGAGCTTAGGCAACGGATGGTTGCGACGCCAGCAGCTCGAGGGAATATTGCTGAACCGGCGAAAAGCTGCGACGGTGGAGCGGGGTTGGCCCGAGCGCTCGCAGTGCTCGGAGATGTTCCGGCGTCCCATAGCCCTTGTTGGTCTGCCAGCCATAGCCGGGATGCTCTCGCGAATATTCCAGCATGATCTTGTCGCGGGTCACTTTGGCAATGATCGAGGCCGCCGCGATCGACCGGCATTTGGTGTCACCGGCGACGATGGCCAATGAAGGTCGCTCCCATCGCGGGCAGCGATTGCCATCGACCAGCACCATCGCAGGGTCCACTGCGAGCGCATCCACTGCCCGGCTCATTGCCAACATCCGCGCCCAGTAAATATTGAGGCGATCGATCTCCTCGACCGACGCGACTCCGACGCCGACGATGGCGACCTTTCGCAGTCGAGCACAAATCGCTTCACGAGTGGCGGCCGGAAGCGCCTTCGAATCGTCGATGCCGCGCGGAAATTTATCTCGATCGAGTATGACCGCTGCAGCCACCACTGGGCCGGCAAGCGGGGCACAGCCGGCTTCGTCCACTCCAGCCAGGGGAGTGGGGTGGATTTTCTCGAGCTTGAAGCAAGGCCGCGCCACGGTTTCCGAGACTATTGCCAGGCGCCATACGCGGCCAGCCCCGGCATCGCCCTCACTCGACATTCTTGTGGATTAAATTCCACGGCACCGTTCCGAGCGTATGACCGATCGGCCCATGGCCGCTTCCAAAACCAGGTGCTTCACGGATCGTCGCCTGCACATAGGCCCGAGCCCGGTCGACGGAGTCAGCGAGTTCACGTCCCTGGCCAAGGCCGCAGGCGATGGCGCTTGCCAGCGTGCAGCCAGTGCCATGAGTGTTCATTGTCTCCACCCGCACTGTCTCCCAACGGTGGAGCTGTCCATTCGGCTCGATCAGAACGTCGGTGAGGACTGGCGTGTCGAGATGGCCGCCTTTGGCGAGAACCGCCTTGTTGGTTTCGCGAACCAGGTCGAGCGCGGCATCCTCCAGAGTGTCCAGGTCAACGATGTTCCGATTGGTCAACGCGCTGAGCTCGGGCAGATTTGGGGTCGTCACCGTGGAGAGCCGCATCAGCCGGTCGAAGGCGGCAATCGTCGGGCCGTCCGCAAGCGACGCACCGCTGGTTGCCACCATGACGGGGTCAAAGACAATCGGCAGATCGAGACCCTCCAGACGATCGGCGACGGCTTGCGCCGTCTCCGCGGAACCGATCATTCCAAGCTTCACCGCATCGGCGCCGATATCCGAAAGAACCGCGTCGACCTGGCTCAGCACCAACCCGACCGGGATCGCCATCATCTGCGCGACTCCAAGCGTGTTTTGAGCCGTAATCGCCGTGATCGCGGTCATCGCATGACCCCCGAACATCGTCACCGCCTTGATGTCGGCCTGGATCCCGGCGCCGCCGCCCGAATCCGATCCGGCAATGATCAACACCCTTGGGGGATTCATCGCGGCCCTCGCCGTTGCGAAGAGGCCGGGTATCGCTCAAGCAGATCAGTGGCACGGCACGGCCTGCGCTCCAACTTGCCGCCACAATTGGGGCAGCGGCCGCCGAGCGCACCATCCGTACATTCGGCGCAGAAGCTGCATTCGAATGAACAGATGAAGGCTTCCTCAGAGTCGGGCGCCAAGTCCCGACCGCACCTTTCGCAATCAGGACGCATTTCAAGCATTTGCGAGAAGAACCGTCATCATGCCGCCTTCACCGCCTGGCAGATCGAATCGACGACTTCAGTCACGATCTTTTCATCCTCGCCTTCTGCCATCACCCGGATCAGCGGCTCGGTACCCGACTTGCGGATGACCAAGCGGCCGCCCGAGCCGAGCCGGATCTCACCCTCCGCGATCGCCACCTTGACTGTTTCACTCTCCAGGGGAGAGCGGCCCTCGAAGCGCACGTTCTTGAGCAGTTGAGGAAGAGGGTCGAACAGGTTCAGCACTTCGCTTGCCGGACGCCCGGCGACGACCAGCTCGGCCAGCACCTGAAGCCCCGCGACGAGACCGTCTCCAGTCGTTCCATAATCGGTGAGTATGATGTGCCCGGATTGCTCGCCACCGACATTGTAGCCTTTGGTTCGCATCGATTCGAGAACATAGCGGTCACCGACCTTCGTCCGTTCGAGTTTAAGCGACTCGCGTTCCAGGAATCGCTCCAGACCCAGGTTTGACATGACTGTGGCGACGATGCCGCCACCTCGAAGCAATCCTCGCCGATGCCAGGATGCGGCAATCAGGGCCATCAGTTGGTCGCCATCGACGACGCGGCCTTTCTCGTCGACCACGATCAGCCGGTCGGCGTCGCCATCCAGCGCGAGGCCGATGTCAGCGCCATTGTCCAGGACCGTTTGTCGGAGCAGTGCAGTGTCGGTGGAGCCGCAGCCTTCGTTTATGTTGACGCCGTTTGGGTTCACCCCAATCGCAATGACATCGGCGCCCAGTTCCCACAAAGCTGCGGGGGCCACCTGGTAGGCGGCACCGTTGGCGCAATCGATGACGACCTTGAGTCCGTCGAGGCGCAGATGCGGTGGGAAGGTAAGTTTCGCGGCATGGATGTAGCGTCCCCTAGCATCCTCGATCTTCCGCGATCGGCCGATCTCTTCAGCCGGGACCAGCTGCGGAGGATTGTCCAGCAAAGCCTCGATCGCCATTTCGTCCTCATCCGACAACTTGAACCCATTCGGGCCGAACAGCTTGATGCCGTTGTCGACATATTTGTTGTGGCTGGCCGATATCATCACCCCGAGGTCGGCGCGCATTGAATGGGTGAGCATCGCAACCGCCGGAGTCGGCACCGGACCGACCATGACGACGTCCATGCCGACGCTCGTAAACCCGGAGATCAAGGCGGTTTCCATCATGTAGCCTGAAAGGCGGGTATCCTTGCCTATGACGACGCGGTGGCGGTGATCGCCTCGCAGAAAATGACGTCCGGCCGCCTGACCGATTTTAAGAGCCATTTCGGGGGTCATTGGACTTTGATTAGTTCGGCCCCTGATCCCGTCCGTGCCGAAAAATTTGCGAGTCATTCTGTTCGAGCCTTTCCGGCCTTTGTCGTTCCGGGCGCCTGATAGCCTGATGTTCGGTTCAGAGCGAGACAGTGCTCAGCGGCCTTTTTCCAATGCTTTCCCCTGAACCCATGGCCGGTTAAGTAGCCTCGATGTCGCCGCCAACCAGAATCCTTCTCGCCCTCGTCCTTGGTCTTTCCGCCGGCATTGCCGTGGTTGCGGCTCGCGCGCCCTGGGTCGAAGGGTCGATCGCAGCCCTCGAGCCGATCGGCAATCTTTGGCTCAACGCCTTGCGGATGACGATTGTGCCGTTGGTTGTGTCCTTGCTGATCACTGGAATTGCCGCTTCCGCCAAGGCCGCTCGCGCCAATCGTCTTGCCAGCCGGGCGCTAATTCTTTTCGTTTCCTTGCTTTGGATATCGTCGCTGACCGCGGCGCTGCTGACGCCGCTTTTTTTGAACTTGTTTCCGCTTCCGATGGAATCAGCAGCAGCGCTGCGGGAGGCTCTCACTGCTGCGGAGCCGGTCGGTCAGGCACCAAGCTTTGCCGATTTCATCCAGTCCATCGTCCCGACCAACGCGATTGCTGCGGCCGCGGAGGACGCGATCCTGCCGTTGATCCTATTCACGATGATATTCGCCTTCGCCGTCACGCAGCTTCCCGCAGAACCCCGGGAGCGGCTGATCGCCTTCTTCGAGGCGGTAGGTGACACCATGCTCATCATGATCAACTGGGTGCTGTGGATCGCGCCCATAGGGGTTTTCGCTTTGGCCTACGTGGTGGGCGCACGGGCCGGCGGCTCGGCGTTCGGCGCACTGATCCATTACGTGCTCGTCGTCTCGGCAGTCGGGGTGGTAATCTGGCTCGCAGCCTGGCCGCTCGCGCGGTTCGGCGCCGGAATATCATTCGGTCAATTCACCCGCGCGATCGCGCCCAGCCAAGCGGTCGCCTTCAGCACCCAATCATCGCTGGCCACCCTTCCGGCCATGCTTCGCGCCAATGCAAAGCTGGAGGTTCCGGTTGCTGCATCCGGGGTTCTCCTGCCAATGGCAGTTGCCATCTTTCGGGCAACCGGGCCGGCAATGAATCTCGCTGTAGCCATCTACATAGCCTACTGGTTTGGAATTGAGCTGACACCAGCCCAGCTGGCCTTCGGGGTGGCGGCGGCGGCAACGACAACCATGGGTGCACCGGGGATTCCAGGCCAGGCGAGTTTCGTTACTTCGATCGCCCCCATCTGTATCGCCATGGGTGTCCCAATCGAGCCTTTGGCGCTTCTCATCGCGGTCGAGGTGCTTCCGGATCTGGTCAGGACTCTTGGAAACGTCAGCATGGACGTCGCGGCCACTGCCACCACTGCCCGGCGCTCCGGCTTCACCGAAGCCGAGAGCGAAACCGAGCAGGATCGCTTGCTCGAGCAAGGCGTCTGAGCGACACGCCGCCCGTCCGGTTGGCCGCGAAATGACTTTCGAAATCCTGCCGTCTGCACTAGCTTCGCAAGATCGAGCTGGTTCTGCGTACCAAAGAAAATGTCAGGGGAGAGCAACGATGAGCACGCGCAACTTTGCGATGATATTTGGAATCGTCTTCCTAATCGTAGGTATTGCTGGATTCGTGTCCCCGGCCCTCCTGCATCCACATGATTATCCCGACGTTACGGTCAACGCGTTCGAGGGCGACTTGCTGGGACTGTTCCCCGTGAATGTCCTTCACAGCCTCGTCCACGTCCTTTTCGGCATTTGGGGGCTGGTCGCGTCACGGGGTCTGGGCGCTTCGGTGGCTTACGCCCGGGGCGTGGCGATCATCTATGCGGTCCTGACGGTAATGGGCTTCGTTCCGCCACTGGACGTGACTTTCGGCCTCATTCCTCTCTTCGGAAATGACATCTGGCTGCACGCCTTGCTCGCAATCGTCGCCGCTTATTTCGGCTGGGTGCATCGCAACCCGACCACCATCTGATCCTTACCGAGAGGCGACCCGGCGTGTGCACGTCGGGTCGCACCGGCCGGCCCACCGCGGATCAGGACGCCGGGTCATTAATCATTCATCACGTTAGTGAAATTACCGCAAAGGCCGCTGGCGCAGAGTCTCGGCCTTGGGTAAAGGTTCATCATGATCCGCTATCTCCGTGCTTCTGGGCTGGCCCTGTTGCTCGCCTCTTCGACCCTTTCAGGGGCGATCCAGCCAGCTGCGCTCGCGCAGCCTTCGCCGCAGCCAACGGTCCAGCCGCCAATGGTCCAGCAACCGGTCGCGCCGCAACCGGTTCTGGCCTGGCAGCGTGCGGCCGCGGTCGAATTGGTCGCCTATGTCGAGCAGATCGGGCGCGAAGGGCTCGATCCGGCGGACTACCGCCTGGCCGAACTTCGCGCCGCGGTTGATGGCGGCGACGAGGCTGGTTGGAGCGCGATCGCAAACGACGTTTTCCGCAAGCTCAGCGGCGACCTGAGCGGGGGTCACGTGCGCGGCGACGACCGTCGCGATTGGCACATGCCGGACAGCTCGATCAACGGCAACGAGCAGCAACGGCTGCTCGCCGGTGTCGTGCAGAATGGGGGCGTCGCAGACACCCTGAACGGCCTGTTGCCCACCCATAGCCAATATGCCGGTCTTCGGCAGGCGCTTGCGAACACACCTGAAAATGACGAGGCCAAGCGCAATCTGATCCGAACGAACATGGAGCGCTGGCGGTGGATGCCGCGCAACCTGGGCGAGCGCCACGTGATCGTCAACGTACCCGCCTTCACCGCCGCCGTTGTGGAGAATGGCCAGGTTATCGCCCGCCACCGCACAATCGTAGGCGCGCGAAGAACACCTACCCCGCAACTCGTCTCCAACGCCGTCGCGGTCACGTTCAATCCATGGTGGACCGTTCCGCAAAGCATCATCCGGGAGCTCGGTTCGATGCGTGGCTACGAGGTTCGGCGCAACGGTAACCAGTTGATCGTCCGCCAACCGCCGGGCCCGCGCAATTCGCTGGGCCGACTAAAGATCGAAATGCCCAACGAACATGCCATCTACCTTCATGACACGCCGGCCCAGGCCCTGTTCAGCCGCCCCGTGCGTGCCTTCAGCCATGGTTGCGTCCGCACCCAAAACATCAGGGACTTCGCCGCCGTCCTGCTAGGACCCACGGGACAGTGGGACCGCGCCGCGATCGACGCGGCGATCGCGACCGGGCGGAATCAACAGACGCAGTTGGCAGCGCCGGTTCCGGTCTACATCGCCTATTTCACAGCGGCTGCGACCAGCGACGGTGACATCGTCTCTTACGACGACATTTATGGCCGAGACGTGCCCATTCGACAGGCTCTCAATCGGGGCGTGGGAAATACCGAAGTCGCCAGTTCCGACTAACGGATCGGCAGGGTTATCCCCGCTGCCCGACGCCCGGCGCGAGCCTCCTACTCTTCAGGTTTGAACCAAGCCGACTTTGCTTGCGTGGACCCGCTGTTCGGGAAGCCCTCCGAGCTTTCCCACTCTTGGGCAATTGCGTGGAAAGATCCGAGCAGGATCTGAGACGATCTCTGCCAACATCGGCACGCCGCGATTGCGAGCATCACGGCCGGGCGTCGAGCGTGCTCAAACAGAACGACGCGGGGGTTTTCCCCTATGCCAGGCGATCAGCGTAAAGGAACCGGCCCGGACCGAGGCGAGCGAGAACTTCCTGGAGGCTTCGATGGGGGAGCGCGAAACAGCCTTCGCTGCGGCCCAGCCGACCAGTTTCCTGTGCGACATTGGGTTCGGCATACCAAGCGGTATGGACCACGATCGCGCGTGCCTCAGCATTGTTGTTGGTGGGGTCCAGTCCCCGGACCCGCATCGAGCGGCCATATTTGCCGTGGTAATAATTGCTGGTCAGATAAGCGCCATTCGAGCTGGCTTCTGAACCGAACTGGTTCGAAAAACGCTGCAGAAACCCGGTATGGCTCGGATCCGAGCCCCGGCCGTGCGACACTAGGTGGCGGGTAACTCGGCCCGTATTGGTGTCGAGCAGGAAGAAGCGGTCGTCACGCGACGCGCGCGTGAAATCGGCAATCCCCACTATATCGCCGTGAACGATCTGGGAACGATGCCTCTCGAAGGCAGCACGGGCACGCGCGACGATCCGGGAATCGACGACCGGGTCGACCATGATTCGCGGCCGCGCCGGAACGGTCGCTGCCGGCGGCGCCGGCCGTGCTATCGGAGTATCGCGTGCGACTGCCGCAATAAGCGGCGAGGAGACAGCGGCCAGGACGCCAGTGGCGGCGCCCGCCTCGATGAACTGCCTACGCGACAAAGACATGAAGAACCCTCCCCGGTGCGATATTGAAAATAGGTTTTATCCTGTTGCGTCTCAATGCTCTGTTCCCATTTCGCGATCGTTTCGTCCCGGTTGCACCGCCGTTCGCCGCAACATTCACTGATCAAAGTTAACGGACTTTTCATCGCAGCGACGAGGCGTGCTGGAACTGCGTTCAAGCCCAGGAGTCTGGTTCGTGCGAAGACCACTGGAGGTCGCCTTGCTCGAAAGACTCGGAATTTCGCCGCCACTGCCTCCCATGGAGGCCCGCCTGGCTGAAGAGCTCCCGGCCGGCGAAGGCTGGCGATACGAGCCTAAATGGGATGGCTTCCGCTGTCTGGTGTTTCGCGACGGTGACGACGTCCGTCTGCAATCCAAGTCGGGCAAGCCGCTCGGGCGCTATTTTCCCGAGGTCGTCAAGAATATGCGCGAACTCGGCGCGGACCGCTTCGTCATCGATGGCGAACTCGTTATCTCAATCGCAGGAGCCCTCTCCTTCGAGGCGCTCCAGCTTCGTCTTCATCCGGCCGAAAGCCGGGTTCTCCGTCTGGCGGCCGAGACGCCGGCGCAACTGATGCTGTTCGATCTCCTGTTCCACAAGGAAACCAATTATCTCCAGTCGCCGCTGTGGAGGCGGCGCCAGACCCTCGAACTCCTCGAGTTGGGTGACGCCAGGGACCGGGTGATGCTCTCACCCTTCACGGAAGATCGCGACACCGCTTGCCGTTGGCTCGACCAAGTCGGAGCATCCCTCGACGGGGTGGTCTCCAAACGACGCGACGGGGCCTATGAGCCCGGTCAGCGGGCTATGGTCAAGGTGAAGAAGATGCGGACTGCCGACTGCGTGGTTGGTGGCTTTCGTTACGGCACCGACAGCCGCGAAGTGGGCTCACTTCTGCTCGGGCTCTACAATGATCGTGGCCTGCTCGACCATGTCGGGTTCACGTCGGCGATACCAGCGAGCGAGAAAGCGCCGCTGACGGCGCGTCTGGAGGCTTTGATCGGTCCGCCCGGTTTCACCGGAGACTCACCTGGGGGGCCGAGCCGCTGGTCGACGAAGCGAACAACCGAATGGGAGCCACTACGCCACGAGCTGGTGGTCGAGGTCAGGTACGATCATGTAACCGGCCACCGGTTCCGTCACGGAACCAGGTTCCTGCGCTGGCGGCCGGACAAGGCACCGACCCAATGCCGGATGGATCAGCTTCAATCCGAAGCGTGTCCGGAAACGCTGCAGGACCAGCTTGCGAGCGCGTGAGCGAGCGGCTGATCGAAGGCGTTCGCCTTACCCATCCGGACAAGGTCCTCTATCCGGAACAAGGCACCACCAAAAGCGACCTCGCCGAAATCCCGAGACTCGCATTTGCGTGAGGCCCGAACCTAATGTCGCCTCCGCCGCGCCTCTAGGGCAGCCGCGGAAAGGCGTCGGGCCGTTTCTTCGGCCGCGTCCGGCGTAAGCGTTACCGCCACTCCGTCCGGACCCTCAACAATCACCTCGCCCTGTTCAGCATTCACTTCACTCGGCTCTTCGCAGGCGGTTACGTATTGCATGAGTCGCCTCCTTCGCCCCTCAAACCGGGGGCAAAGGCGCAATGTTCCTGACGTGTCGCCAGCGGAACGTTGTCGCCTGGCCTCGATCCGCCTTGCTTGATAGGGGATTCCCGGTCCAAGGGTCAGCCGGCGCACCCGGGAGCAAACATGGCGACTGCCGAGATCAACCAGACCGTTTACGTGGTGGACGACGACCGCGACGTGCGTCGTTCCTTGAGCTTCATGCTCGCCGCGGACCAAATACGGTCCTATCCGTTCGCCAGCGGACGGGATTTCCTCGACGCGCTTCCGGACCTGGATCCCGGCTGCGTCCTTCTCGACCTGCGAATGCCGGAGCTGGACGGCTTCGCCGTCATGGGAGGCATGGCTCAACAATTCGTCGATTGGCCGGTGATCGTCATGACCGGCCATGGGGAGGTGCCGGTCGCGGTGCGGGCCATGAGGCTCGGCGCGGTCGACTTCATCGAGAAACCGTTCACTGAAGAGGCCCTGCAGGCTTCGCTGAACAACGGCCTGACCCTGCTCGTCGCCCGCGAGGCGCAGGGCCGTCGCCGCCGGCGGGCTCACGAGCGAGTGAAGCTGCTGACCGCCCGCGAACGGGAAGTCATTCAGGCCCTGCTCGCCGGCAAGTCCAACAAGTCGATCGCGAAAGAACTCGGAATCAGCCTCCGGACCGTGGAAATGCATCGCGGCAACATGATGGAGCGACTTCAGGTCGCCGGCCTTGCAGAGGCGCTGACATTGGCGATCGACGCCGGGCTCGAAGTGCCTCGCGCACCCGACGGCTGATTGAGCAATCGCCCGGCGGCCAGGCCGGCGTCCGAAATGACTCGCCACTTCGCCACGCCAACCCCGGGCGATGAGGTCTCGGCAGTGCCGCCTTCTTCTCGCTTCAGGTGAGCAACGGTGAGCGTAATGGATCATTCCGCTCTTGAAATCGAGATTCCGCTTCTATCTGGGCAGAGACGATGGAGAGACGATGATGGCCACACAGCAGGCGACGTTTGCGGGCGGGTGCTTCTGGTGCACGGAGGCGGTTTTCAAGGATTTGACCGGGGTCTCGAAAGTCGAGAGCGGCTATACCGGCGGGCAAGTCGCCAATCCTACCTACAAGCAGGTCTGCGGCGGCGACACGGGTCACGCGGAAGCTATCCGGATCAGCTTCGATCCCGAGATGATCGCTTATGCCGACCTGCTCGACATCTTCTTCGCTACCCACGATCCCACCCAGCTCAATCGCCAGGGCAATGACATCGGCACCCAGTATCGGTCCGCCATCTTCCCCCACTCGCCGGAGCAGGAACAGGAGGCGAGAGAGGCTATCCAACGCAATCAACCGAACTGGCCTGCACCGATCGTCACCACGATCGAGCCACAGACAGACTGGTATTCAGCTGAGGATTATCATCAGGATTATTGGGAAGGCGAAGGCCAGCGAAATCCCTATTGCCTGGCGGTGATTCCGCCCAAGCTTCAGAAGCTTCGCAAGGGTTTCGCGGATCGACTTCGCAACGAGGCGGTCTAGCCTCCCAGGGAGGCGTGAACCTGCGGCGCCGCCGCCCGTCGAAGCCGATCATTGATGGCTTTTCCGAGGCCCACGTCCGGAATGGGCGCGACGGCGATCCGTGGCCGGTTACTGGCCTCCGCATCGTGAAGCGCTGAGAACAGATTCGCTGCCGCCTGGATCAGGTCTCCGGTGGCGCTGAGGTTGCTGTCGCCATCGACGGCGTCGAAGCCGATCAGCCATTCGTTCGAAGCCGCCTCGGACGCTTCGAGCCTTAGCGGCTTGGCCGGCGCGTAATGGCTCGCCATTTGCCCGGGGGCTTCGATCTTCGAAGAATCCGCGTCCGCATCGCCCAGCGTGATGGGTCCCGGCCTCAGTACCCTCAATTTACCGCCGGCGACCGCGACGATCGTCGATTCCAGTCCGTGCTCGGTCGGTCCACCGTCGACGACTAACCGGATCCGGCCACCGAGGCTGGAAAGGACATGTTCGGCACGAGTCGGGCTGATGCGGCCACTGGCGTTTGCCGACGGCGCCGCAAGCGGCCTTGCCGTAGCCTTCAGCAGATCGCGCATGGCCGGATGGGCAGGGCAGCGCAAAGCCACTGTCGGGAGACCCGCCGTCACAAGGGGCGCAATCATCGAGTCTTCCCTGAGCGGCAGAACGAGAGTCAGCGGTCCTGGCCAAAACCGAGAGGCGAGGTCGAGTGCCATTGGCTCGAACCGGGCGATATTCAGCGCCTGGTCGAGGTCGCGGACATGGACGATCAGCGGATTGAAGCTGGGCCGGCCCTTGGCCGCGTAAATACGGGCCACCGCCTCACCATTTGTAGCGTCGGCGGCGAGGCCGTAGACGGTCTCGGTCGGAATGGCCACCGGTTCACCGGCCAGGATCAATTCCGCCGCCGCCGCGATTGCCGCTGGGCCGTAGGTCTGGACCTTCGTTTGCACCATGAAGGTGGCGGGCTATAGCGCCCGTTCCACCTTCGCAACTTTTCGTGGGACGCCATGAACTACAAGCCGCCGGTCGAGGAACAGAAGTTCCTGCTCGCTCATGTCGTCAGGCTCGACGAACTGACTGGAGGGAACGGCTTCCACGATGCCAGTCCGGATGTCGTCCATGCCATCGTGGAGGGCGCCGGAGCCTTCGCTGCGGCAGAGTTCGCGCCGCTCAACCGAGCGGGCGACCGGATCGGTGCGCGCTGGTCAGCCGAGGGCGTGACCCTGCCGCCGGGATTCCGAGAGGCCTATCGCGCTTATGTCGAGGCCGGCTGGGCCACCCTTGCCGGGCCGCCAGAGCATGGCGGCCAGGGCCTGCCGCTGAGCCTGGCCACCGTCGTGATGGAGGATCTGGGCTCCGCCAACATGGGCTTCTCACTGGTCATGATGCTGACCCCCGGCGCGGTCGAGGCGCTGCAGCATCATGGCTCCGAGGCACTCAAGCAGGCATGGTTGCCGAAGCTCGTCAGCGGCGAATGGACCGGGACGATGAACCTCACCGAGCCGCAGGCAGGGTCGGACGTCGGCGCGCTCAAGACCCGGGCCGAGCCGGCCGGGGACGGCACTTACCGGATCCGAGGTCAGAAGATCTTCATCACCTTCGGCGAGCACGATCTCACCGACAATATCGTTCACCTGGTCCTCGCCCGGCTCCCCGATGCGCCGCTCGGCACGAAGGGGATCACGCTCTTCCTGGTGCCCAAGATCCTTCCCGACGGAACCCGCAATGATCTCCGCTGTGTCTCGATCGAGCACAAGCTCGGTATTCACGCTTCGCCCACCTGCGTCATGTCCTATGGCGACGAGGGCGGCGCGGTCGGCTGGCTGATCGGCGAAGAGAATAAGGGCATGGCCGCGATGTTCACGATGATGAACAATGCCCGGCTCAACGTCGGCCTGCAGGGGGTGTCGATCGCGGAGCGGGCGATGCAGCAGGCGGTCGCGTTCGCTCTGGAGCGCGTGCAGGGCGCGCGTGAAGGCCGGCCGGCCCAGATCGTCGAGTTTCCGGATGTTCGCCGGATGCTTCTCCGGATGAAGGCGCTGACCCAGGCTGCGCGCGCGCTGACTTATTATACGGCTGGACAGACGGACCGAGCCACGCTGGGGGACGCCGCCGCCCGGGCGCGGGCCGACCTACTTACCCCGCTCGTCAAGGCCTACGGCACCGATGTCGGTGTCGAGGTGACAAGCCTTGCCCTGCAGGTCCACGGCGGAATGGGGTATGTCGAGGAGACCGGTGCGGCCCAGCATTATCGCGACGCCCGCATTTCCCCGATCTACGAAGGCACCAACGGGATCCAGGCGGCCGATCTGGTCGGCCGCAAGCTGGACCTGAAAAGTGGCGAGACGCTGGCCGAGCTGCTCGGTGAAATCAGGCGTGACGACGCTGACGGGCGCCTCAACGAACTGGTCGAAGCGATTGAAGAGATTGTCGCCTGGCTTCGCGGCGGGGCGAGCGTCGACGACCGGTTGGCATCCTCCTATCCGCTGATGACGATGCTGTCTGTGGCCGTGGCGGGCTGGCTGATGAAACGGCAGGCCAAAGAAGCGAAGCAAATGCTCGATCAGGACGAGGGTGATCCGGCGTTCCTGCGAATGAAGCTTGCGGCCGCTGAATATTATGACGGAATGATCGAGGAGGCCCTGGGGCTGGCCGACCAGGCCAAGCGCGGGGCCCGCTTGCTCTATGCGATATCCAGGGAGGACTTCGCCGACTGACGGCGGACCAGAACGGACTAGAAGCGCCGGGCGAGCTTGTGCTGCCGCTGGCCGACCGTGCGCCAGATCCGGGGACCGAGATCGACCCGAAAGGCGCCCATCTTCTCGCTCGGCTCCTGAAGTTCGCGACCGACGACATAGGATTTGGCGGTCTGGCCGATTCGTTCCTCACCCCAGTCGTAGAGGACGTTCACACCGACGACCGGAATGAACAGGGTCCGGTCGGAAAGCTTCATCGCCCGCATCTCCGCCAACGGCATCGCCACCTCGCCATCGATGATGCCGGTGGCGCCCGGCTGGATGCCCGGCAATTTGAGCTTGGTCGATTCGCGTCCGGCGGTCCGGAAGAAAGCGCCGATTTCCTTGTCCTGCTCCTTGCCGGCGTTGAACAGCATCACATCGATCCGGAGGTCGCGAGCGACGCTCTGGCCCGTATTGCTGACCGAAAGCTCGAACTGAACGATCCATTCCGTGTCGGTGAAGGACGCTCGCTTGGCCTTGAGCTCTAGCTCCAGCCAGGGCCTCGGAACAGGCTGCCGGCGAGGCTCGGGCGCTGCAACCGCGACCGGCTCGGAAGGGGTGGCAGTCTCTTCGGACTGCCGCCGGCGGCGTCCAAGCCAGGCGGCGCCGACGACCAGAAGACCAAGCAAGGCAAGATAGGGCCACCAGCTCCCATTTTCCTCTTCGGGCTCGGCGGTTGCTGCCGGAGCGGGCGCGGGCGATACCTCGGACGCAGGCGGCAGCGCCGTTTCAGGTTCGGCGACGATCGGCGGAATTATCTCCCCGGTCGGCGCTGGCGCGGTCTCGATGGAGGGTGCCGCCTCGCGGGTCGGCGCCGTGGGGCCCGGGCGAAGATCGTTCTGCCGCTGAGCCGGCCGCTGTGCGTCGGGAACAGGCCGCGCAGGATCGGTCGCCGGCCGCTGCGGTTGGGGCGCCGGCTGGGTGACGAGGCGCTCGCGTGGTTCGAGCTGAAAATCCTCCAGGCCGGGTGGACCTATCACGACATTCGGGCTGCTGCCGGCATTGTCGGTGCCTGCGCTGTTCGAGGTCGCATCCTGCTGAGCATGCGCGGCCGAGGCCACGCACAACAAGAGGGCGCTCACGACGCCGCCGATCTGGCTCCGTTTGAAGTGATTCATCTATTCTTTGCCCGAACCGCTCGCAGCCGATTCCCCTAGGCGGCTGACATAGTCGCCAAGGCGCAAGATTTTAACGGCGAGTCAATGTCCTGGCGCTGAACGGCCGCTGCGGTGCGGCAAATCGGTCACACAAGGGCCGATGGTCAGACGAAAGCGGACAATCCGTGCCCGCTGAACAGGACGAGAAGGCCGGAAGCGAACGAAAAGCAAAAGGCGTGAAGGGGCTTCATGTGATTGATCCTGAAAGCAATGGCTCGATACAATGCTTCTCGGTTCCGAATGTTGCAGCCGGATGCCGCCGCTCGCCGCGTCCGGTTTCAATTGTTACTGCGCGTGCCGTCAGGCGAGCGCGCGCTCGACCAGATCGTCCACGTCGAGGCCGAGGCGGCGCATGTGGGTCGAAATCTCCGGCCAGCGCTGCTCGAGAAAGTCCTTGCGCTCGGCCGTACGAAGCCGTTCGGCGGCGCCCGCAGCGACGAACATGCCGACACCGCGTTTGACGATCACCAGCCCCTCTTCCTGGAAGCCCTGATAGGCTTTCGCAACGGTCAGTGGATTGGCGCCGAAATCGGCGGCGAGACTGCGCACCGATGGCAGCGGATCGCCATCGCGAACCTTGCCGTCGAGGATCATCGCACCGATGCGATCGCGAAGTCGGAGATAGACCGGACGTTCTTCGTTCATGCCCGTTATGCTGTACTAATACAGTCCGTGGGTCAAGGATATTCTCATCGCTGCGTAATCCGATCAGGGACTGCGTCAGGCGGGCCGCCACTCCGTGAATACTTCCTCGAGTTCCGGCCTCATCCGCTCTTCGAGTTCGGCGCCGGGGGTGCCGAGAAAGAGGAAGCCTGCGATTCGCTCTGGCGGGGATCCGAAGGCACGGAGCACGGAGGACGAATAAGCGGCCCAACCGGTGACCCAGCCGCCGGCATAGCCCGAAGCGTGCGCTGCCAGCAGCAAATTCATGCAGGCGGCGCCACAGGACAATTCCTGCTCCCAGACCGGAATCTTGTGACCGGGAACGGGGCACGAGAGCGCGACGATCAGCTCCGGTGCTTGCCGGGCGAAGCGCTCGGTCGCCTCGACCTCGAGGCGTCCGGGCGCCGGATTGTCGACCCGATAGGCGGCCTGAAGCATGGTCGCGAACGCGTCGCGCTGCGACTTCGCGACGTGGACGAAGCGCCAGGGGTGAAGCTTGCCATGGTCGGGCGAACGGGTGGCAATGCCGATGATCTTCTCGAGCTCGTCCGGAGCCGGACCAGGCTCGACGAGATCGCGCGGCCGTCCGGAGCGGCGGGTTTCGAGCAGACGCAGCGGTGTCGAAGCATCATTGAGCATGAGAAAAAGGGCGCTAGCAGGGGGCGACAGATGCAACAATCCCGCTTCACAACCGGGATTAGGGCGCTAGTGTGCGCGCCTTCATCCAGCCGCCCGGCCAGAGGCGGCGTTCAGTTCGGGGAGTGTGCTCGTGGCAATCGAAACCCTTATCTTGTTCGGCGCCATCGCCGTCCTGCTCATCCTGATGGTCGCGGGTGCCGCCATCGTCAGCAGCGGCAAGGCGGAATTCGCGGGACATCCCAAGGGTCTCTATGTGCTGTTCTTCGCCGAGATGTGGGAGCGTTTCTCCTACTACGGCATGCGGGCTTTGCTCATCTTCTACCTGACGCAACACTGGCTGTTCTCCGACGAGCGATCCTCCATCATCTACGGCGCCTACACCGCTCTGGTGTACATCACGCCGGTGCTCGGCGGCTATCTCGCCGACCGCTATCTCGGCCAGCGCAAGGCGGTGTTGTTCGGCGCCGTCCTGCTCACCTTCGGCCACTTCCTGATGGCCTTCGAAGGAATGAGCGGAGTCACCGACGCGGCGGTCAAGCAGTCCGATCCGGCGATCAACATCTTCTGGCTGGCTCTGTCGTTCATCATCGTCGGCTCGGGTTTCCTGAAGGCCAACATCTCGGTCATCGTCGGACAGCTTTATCCCCGCACCGACGTCCGCCGCGACGGCGCCTACACGATCTTCTACATGGGCATTAACGCCGGCGCGGCGATCGGCACGATCATCGCCGGCTATCTTGGCCAGACCTATGGCTGGTCCTACGGCTTCGGCGCCGCCGGCGTCGGCATGCTCCTCGGCCTGATCGTCTTCATCGTCTTCAAGCCGCTTCTCCTGGGCAAGGGTGAGTCGCGCGATCCCGCCCGCCTCAACTCGATGGTCGGCCCGATCAAGTTCGAATGGCTGCTGTACCTGGTGGGCTTCGCGGCCGTTGCCGGGATCTGGATGCTCATCCAGTATCAGGAGGTGGTCGGCGGCCTTCTCGGCGTGTTCGGCGGCGCTTTGGTCCTCTACGTGGTCGGCTACGCGGTGACCAAGCTTCCGGCCGAGGATCGCGACCGGATCTTCGCCGCCTTGTTCCTGATCTTCGGATCGATCCTGTTCTGGGCCCTGTTCGAACAGGCTGGATCGTCGCTGAACCTCTTCACCGACCGCTACGTCGCGATTGGCGGGGTGCCGGCTTCGATCTTCCAGTCGATCAATCCGATCTACATCATCCTGCTCGCGCCTTTGTTCGCCACCTTGTGGGTGAAACTCGGGCGGCGGGGGCTGGAGCCCTCCGCACCGGCAAAGTTCGGCCTCGGCATGATCCAGCTCGGCGCCGGCTTCCTGGTCCTCGTCGCCGGCGCCTATGCGGTTGGAGTCGAGAACGCGACCCCGGTCATCTTCATCTTCCTGATCTACCTGCTCCACACGACCGGCGAGCTCTGCCTGTCGCCGGTCGGCCTCAGCGCGATGAACCGGCTCGCCCCGGCGCACATGGCCAGCCTGATCATGGGCACCTGGTTCTTCGCCTCGGCCACCGGCAACTTTGCCGCCGGACTGATCGCCGCGGCGACCGGTGCCGATCATGGCGGCGGCGAAGGCGCGGCCAAGGAGGTCGTGCTCGACGTCTACACCACGGTCGGCTGGGTCGCGGTCGGGGTGGGCGTCGTCGTCCTCCTCGTGTCGCCGCTGGTGCGCAAGCTGATGCATCTCGACACCCTTCGCGACGCCGAGGACGAGGAGCTGGCGGGCTACAAGGAGCTGGGTGAGAACCAGGCGCCGGGAATGTTCCCGCAACGTGAGACGAAGCCGGGAACGGAGCAGATTTAATGACAGCAAGGATGGTCGTCGCGGCACTGGCCGCGGCGCTGGCGGTGGGCTGCGCGGGCCAGGGAACGGAGGCGCAATCCGCCTCCGCCCAGACCAAGGCGTCGCCATCGCGCTACACGCCGCCGGAAGACCCCTACCCTTCTACCTACCGGCCTTATCCTGGCGTCCTCACCGCGATCACCGGCGCGACCATCTTCGACGGCGAAGGCGGCC
>DASTDX010000162.1:0-4236 GCA_035710145.1 Allosphingosinicella sp. | reverse complement strand
CGCGCTTCAGGACGCTGCCAGCGTCGCCGGTCTCCTCATCACCACCGAAGCGGCGGTGAGCGAGCAGCCCGAAGACAAGGCGCCGGCCGGAATGCCGGGCGGCGGCATGGGCGGCATGGGCGGGATGGACTTCTAGTCCAGGCTCAACCGAGAAAAGGGGAAGGGCCGGGATCGATTCCCGGCCCTTTCTTTTTGCCTTCCGGCCGGTGGGGAGAAGCCGGACCTAGTTCAGTCCATTGACCGCCGGCGCCGCTTCCATTTCGTTTGTCGCATCGGATCCGGCCGGTGCCGGGAAGGCGGCTTCCTTGTCGAGCCGCTCGGCGATGTTCTCGAGCCGCTGCCGTTCGTCCTCGGTGAGGACGCCTTCCTCCTGCCCGCCGCTGCAGCCGGCGGCGAAGCCGAGGGCGAGAAACGCCAAAGCCAGTCTGCTCATCCGATCCTCCCGTCTACGAACCTGTCTTGGCCGGTCGCGACCATAGAAAAAGGGCCGCACGCCTTTCGGCGTACGGCCCTCCTTCTTCAAGCTGAAAACAGCTTATTCGCCGGCGGCGTTCTCGACGGCTTCGCTGGTCGCTTCGGCGGCGTTCTCGATCGCTTCGCCGGCCTCTTCGGTGAGGTTGGCGGCGGCGTCGAGGGCGTTCTCGGCGGCTTCCGAAGCGTTGAGGTCATACTCGGCTTCGTTGGCGGTGGCTTCGATTTCGTTGCTGGCTTCGTTGGCTTCGTTCTCGGCAGCCTGGCAGGCGGCGAGGCTGAGCGCGGAAACGGCGACGAGGGTGAGAGCGATCTTCTTCACGGTTCGTATCCTTCAATCAGTTGCGAGGTCTTCTCTCGCCAGAGTCCCGAATTGCCTTTCAGCGCCTCCCCGGACTTCCGACGAAGCGCCGTTTGTATGGGAAGAGAAACACCGAGTCCAGAGTTTCTCTACCAATTGAGTTGTTAAAGCGTTGCTTGACCGATATAAAGATATCTTTATATCCGCAAATATGGCCGATACGCCCAAGATTTTCGCCGCCTTGGCCGATCCGACCCGGCTTCGGATCCTCATGCTTCTTCGGGCGATGGAACTCTCCGTGGGCGAGATCGCGCAGGTTCTGGGGCAGAGCCAGCCCCGCGTGTCCCGCCACGTGAAGATCCTGATCGACGCGGGTCTTGCGGAGCGGCGCAAGGAAGGCAGCTGGGTGTTCCTCAGCCTCGGCCCCAAGGCTCGGCTCGAGCCATTGTTCCAGTTGCTCGACCGCTGGGAGGGGCTCGACGGCGCCCGTGAATCGACCGTCGCCGACGTCGCCCGACTGGCCGCGGTCCGCGCCGATCGCGCCGCCGCCGCCGAGCGATATTTCGAACAGCATGCCAGCGATTGGGATGCGTTGCGTTCGCTCCACGTCGCCGAAAGTGAAGTGGAGGCGGCGATCGGGCGTGCGCTTGCCGACGGCGAGATCGGCCGGCTGGTCGACATCGGCACCGGCACGGGCCGGATGATCGAGTTGTTCGGCCGCGATGCGGAGCGGGCGCTCGGGATCGACCGGTCCCCGGAGATGCTGCGGCTGGCGCGGGTCAAGCTCAGCCAGGCGGGGCTCGACGGCGCCGAGCTTCGCCAGGGCGACATCTACGCTCTGGCCTTGCCGTCCGGTTGTGCCGAGACAGTGATCATCCATCAGGTCCTCCATTATGCGCAGAATCCCGCCGCGGCCGTGGCCGAGGCGGCGCGCCTCCTGACCGCCGGCGGACGCCTGCTGATCGTCGATTTCGCACCGCACGAGCGGGAGGAATTGCGCGTCAGCGACGCCCATGCCCGTTTGGGTTTCGCCGACGAGGCGGTCCTGAACTACCTGGAGGAAGCCGGCCTCCACGCCCGGGTCGTCGAGCATCTCGAAGGCGGTCCGTTGACCGTCACCTTGTGGCTCGGCGAGCAGCCGAGCGAGAAATTGAAGGTCGTCGCATGAACGCCACGGCCCCAGCCCTCACCCGATCGCCTCTGTTCGAGCATGCCGCCGGCGACATCGAGGTGTCGTTCGAATTCTTTCCGCCCAAGACGGACCGGATGGAAGCGACCTTGTGGGAGTCGATCAAGACCCTCGAGCCGCTCGCGCCGCGCTTCGTCTCGGTTACTTACGGCGCGGGCGGATCGACCCGCGAACGGACCCATGCGACGGTCGAACGGATCGTCCGGGAAACCAAACTGACGCCTGCCGCCCACCTTACCTGCGTCGCTGCCACCCGGGAGGAGATCGACGAGGTCGCCCGTGCTTATTGGGAAGCAGGCGTTCGCCATATCGTCGCGCTTCGCGGGGATCCGCCCGAGCCGGGGGCCAGGTTCGTTCCACTTGAAGGCGGTTATGCCAATGCCGCGGAGCTGGTCGAAGGGATCAAAAGGGTCGCCCCGTTCGAGATCTCGGTCGCCGCTTATCCGGAAATCCACCCCGATTCGATCACTCGGGGCGCCGACCTGGACAATCTCAAGCGCAAGATCGACGCCGGTGCCGATCGCGCCATCAGCCAGTTCTTCTTCTCGCCGGAATGCTTCCTGCGTTTCCGCGACGACGCGGCAGCAGCCGGAATCGCGGCCGAGATCGTCCCCGGAATCCTGCCCGTGTCCAATGTCGCCCAGACCCGCAAGTTCGCGGCGATGTGCGGAGCGACGATTCCGGCGTGGATGGAGCGCCTGTTCGAGGGGCTCGACGATCTTCCCGCGGCTCGGCAGCTGGTCGCCGCGACCATTGCCGCCGAGCTTTGCGCCCAGCTTTATTCGGGCGGCGTCCGCCATTTCCATTTCTACACCTTGAACCGGGCCGAGCTGAGCTACGCGATCTGCCACTTGCTCGGGCTTCGGCCGAAGAAGGACCAGGATGAATATCGAAGAACAGCTTAGGGCCGAAGCCGCCAAGCGGATCCTGATCAAGGATGGCGCCTACGGCACCCAGATCCAAGCCCGCCGACTCCAGGAAGCCGACTATCGCGGTTCGCTCGCGCTCGACCGGGACCAGAAGGGCAATAACGATCTGCTCAACCTGACCCGGCCCGATCTGGTCCGCGAGGTCGCCACGGCCTTCGCGAATGCGGGCGCCGACATCCTCGCCACCAACAGCTTCAACGCCAACCGGATCAGCCAGGCCGATTATGGCGCCGAGGCCCTGGTCCGCGAGATGAACGTCGCCGCGGCGCGCATCATCCGCGAAGTGGCCGACGCCGACGGCAAGACCCGCTGGGTCGCCGGCGCGCTCGGGCCCACCAACAAGACCCTGTCGCTGTCGCCCAACGTCAATGATCCCGGCTACCGCGAAGTCGATTTCGACACCTTGTCGGACGTCTATGTCGAGCAGATCGAAGGGCTGGTCGAAGGCGGCGCCGACATCATCCTGATCGAGACCGTGTTCGACACGCTCAACGCCAAGGCGGCGATCCACGCGGTCCACCGGGTGGAGGAAAGCCTTCAGCGCCCGCTGCCGATCATGCTGTCGATGACCATCACCGATCTGTCCGGGCGCAACCTGTCCGGCCACAGCATCGAGGCTTTCTGGGCGTCGGTCCGCCATGCCCGGCCACTTTCGATCGGGCTCAATTGCTCGTTCGGCGCAAGCCAGCTTCGTCCCCACATCGCCGCCCTGTCCGCGATCGCCGACACCCTGATCATGGCCTATCCGAATGCCGGTTTGCCCAACGATCTCGGCGACTATGACGAAGGCCCCGAGACGACGGCGAACCAGGTCCGCGAATGGGCGGAGCAGGGCATCGTCAATATCGTCGGCGGCTGTTGCGGGACCACCCCGGCCCACATCGCCGCCATCGCCCAGGCGGCCAGATCGCTTCCGCCGCGGGTCATCCCGAAGCCGCCCCAGCGCACCTTGCTGGCCGGCATCGAACCCATGTACCTCGCCGCCTGATCCAGATGCACGCTCCCCTCAGAAGCTCGTTCGTCAACATCGGCGAACGCACCAACGTCACCGGGTCGGCCCGATTCAAGAATCTGGTCATGGCCGGCGATTATGCCGCCGCCGTCGAAGTCGCCCGCCAGCAGGTCGAAAACGGCGCCCAGGTCATCGACGTGAACATGGACGAAGGCCTGCTCGACGCCGAATATGCGATGACCACCTTCCTCAAGCTGATCGCTGCGGAACCGGACATCGCCCGGGTGCCGATCATGATCGACAGCTCCAAGTGGAGCGTCATCGAGGCCGGACTGAAATGCGTGTCGGGCAAGCCGATCGTCAATTCGATCAGCATGAAGGAAGGCGAGGAGGA
>DASTDX010000161.1:0-10158 GCA_035710145.1 Allosphingosinicella sp. | reverse complement strand
CACCGACGCCGGCACCGGCCTCGTCCACATGGCGCCCGATCATGGCGAGGAGGATTTCCTGGTCTGCAAGGCGGCGGGGATCGAGCCGGTCTTCGCGGTGACCGACGACGGCCGCTACCGCGACGACTGGGCCTGGCTCGGCGGCCAGGGCAGCGTCATCAACCAGAAGTTCAACGCTCCCGACGGTCCGATCTGCTCGGACCTCCGGGAAGCCGGGGCGCTGCTGAGCGCCTCCCAGGATTTCAGGCACTCCTATCCCCACAGCTGGCGCTCGAAGGCGCGGATCATCTTCCGGTGCACGCCGCAGTGGTTCATTCCCATGGATCGCCGCGCGGAGAACCCGATGCCGGGCGCTGCGAGCGATCCGGAAGGCAGCCACAACGGCACGCTGCGCGAAATCGCCCTTGAAGCGATCGGCGACACGCGCTGGGTGCCCGAAAAATCCCGCAACCGCATGCAGGCGATGGTCGAGCAGCGGCCCGACTGGGTGATCAGTCGCCAGCGCGCCTGGGGCGTGCCGATCGCGCTCTACGTCAACCGCAAGAGCGGCGACTATCTCAAGGACCCGGCCGTCAACAGCCGGATCATCCGCGCCTTCCACGAGGGCGGCGCCGACGCCTGGTTCCAGGCCGATCACCAGGCCCTGCTCGGCAACAGCTATCCGCTCGACGAATACGAACCCGTCATGGACATCCTCGATGTCTGGTTCGACAGCGGATCGACCCATGCCTATGTCGTCGAGGCGCGCTACGGCGAGGGCGTCCGCGCCGACCTCTATGTCGAAGGCTCCGACCAGCATCGCGGCTGGTTCCAGTCGTCATTGCTGGAAAGCAGCGGCACCCGCGGCCGGGCGCCCTATGAGGCGGTTCTCACCCACGGCTTCGCGCTCGACGGGCAGGGCCGCAAGATGTCCAAGTCGGTCGGCAATGTCGTCGATCCGCTCGCCATCATCCGCGACAACGGCGCCGACATCCTCCGGCTCTGGGTCGCCTCGACCGATTATTTCGAGGACGTCCGGATCGGCAAGGAAGTGCTTGCCACCACCACCGACGCCTACCGCAAGCTGCGCAACACGTTCCGCTATATGCTGGGCGCGCTTGCCGGCTTCGATTCGGCCGAAAAGGTGCCGGTCGAGCAGATGCCGGAATTGGAGCGCTGGGTGCTCCATCGCCTGGCGAGCCTGGATCGCGAGCTGCGCGAGGCGAGCGAGGGCTTCGAATATAACCGCTACGCACGGCTGATCACGACCTTCGCCAACGACGATCTTTCCGCCTTCTTCTTCGATATCCGCAAGGACGCGCTCTACTGCGACGTCGGCCCCAAGCTGCCGCTCGGAAGCCTCAAGCGGCGGGCCTACCGGACCGTGCTCGACCAGGTCTTCCAGGCGCTGGTGCGCTGGGTCAGCCCGATCCTGTGCTTCACCGCCGAGGAAGTCTGGTCGACCCGCTTTCCCGACGAGGGTTCGGTCCATCTGCTGGAATGGCCGACGATCGACGCCGCCTGGCAGGACCCGGCGATCGGCGCGAAGTGGGACCTGATCCGGGCGACCCGCGAGCGGGTCACCGAAAGTATCGAGCCGCTCCGCCGCGAGAAGGTGATCGGATCGAGCCTCGAAGCGAAGATCCTCTATCCCGATCTGGAGCTGGACCTGATCGACGAGGCGCTCGCCGACCTGGCCGAAATCTACATCGTCTCGGAAGTCGGGCCCGGCCAGAGCGATACGATCGAAGTCACCCGGACGGACCATAGAAAGTGCGGACGCTGCTGGCGTCATTTGCCCGAAGTGCCCGAGGACGGCGATCTGTGCGGGCGCTGCGAGGGGGTTGTGAATGGCTGAAGCGGCGCCGGCGATGCCGGCCGAACTCGGGCTCAGGCGAAACCGGTCGATCGCCTTGACCATCGCGTTGCTGATCTTCGCGTTCGACCAGGCGGTGAAGTGGCTTGTGACCTATCCGCTGCGGCTGCAGCAGCGCGATCACATCGATCTGCTCCCCTTCTTCGACCTTCGCTGGGTCGAGAACCGGGGTGTTTCCCTTGGACTCCTCACCGCCGACAGCGAGGTCGGCCGCTGGCTGCTGGTCGGCCTGACCGCGGCGATCGCGACCTTCGTCGCCACCTGGCTGTGGAAGGAACGGCGCCGCCAGGATTCGGTCGGACTGGCGATGATCCTCGGGGGAGCGCTCGGAAACATCGTCGATCGCGTGCGGTTCGGCTATGTGGTCGACTATGCGGATTTCCATATCGGCGAGTGGCGGCCGTTCCTGGTCTTCAACGTCGCCGACGCCGCAATTACCATCGGCGTGCTGCTTTTGCTTGTCCGGGCGCTTCTGATGCGCGATGGCAAGAGCTCGAAGAAGGAAGCCTGAATCATGCGTCTGTCCCATTTGCTCTTCACCGGCACCTTTGCGGTCCTGCTCGCCGGCTGCGGCACCACCAACCCGCTGAACCGCGACTCGCCCGACGAATTCGCCGTCGCGCGCGGCGCGCCATTGGTCGTCCCGCCCGATTTCGCTCTGACTCCGCCGCGTCCGGGTGAGCCCGACGCCGGCGCTGATCCGCGCGCCCAGGCGCTCCAGGCCCTTTTCGGTGGCCCGCAGCCGCGTAGCGCCGTTGAGCAAGACGTGCTCCAGCTCGCCAATGCGAACCAGTCGGCATTGGGCGCCCGGTCGGTCGCCGGCGACCCAGGAACCACGGTCGTCAATCGCGGCGCCGTGGTGCAGGCGATCATCCAGCTGCCCCAGGGCGACGGCGCCGAAGCCTCGGTCCAGCTCCCGAATTAGGGTCGCGGCGCCGGGTCCATGGCGCAGAAGACCAGGAAGGCGCCGGTGCTCCTTTCCGGCGGCAACCCGCAGATCGCCAAGGCCGAGGGCGACGCCCCGGTCCAGGCCTATATCGCCGCCATGCCGGAGTGGAAGAAGGACGTCGGCCGCACGCTCGACGCACTGATCACCATTACTGTCCCGAACGTCCGCAAGGCGGTGAAGTGGAACTCGCCCTTCTACGGGGTCGAAGACCAAGGCTGGTTCCTGTCGTTCCACGTCTTCACGCATTATGTGAAGGTGACGTTCTTCAACGGCGCTTCGCTTCGGCCCCGCCCCCCGGGCGGAACCGCCAGGAGCAAGGAATCGCGATGGATCGACATCCGGGAAAAAGATGGGATTGACGAGGTCCAGATGGCGGACTGGCTGAAGCAGGTCGCGGCGATCCCCGGCTGGATGGCCTGACGCGACGACAAAAGGCCTCGCCGAATTAAGCTCATCACAGGATCGTCTCCCGCCCCGGCCAAGCCATTTCCGCGCCCCCGGAGACGTGCTATGCGTGCGCTTTCACGGTCGACGCGGAGGGGAACGCGATGGCGACTGTTGCGGAAGCTTATGCTCACGGCGCGAGGGACTTTCCGCGGGATCGATCCCTGGAATGGGCCGTCGATCGCTGGATCTACGTCTTCATGGCGGCGTGGTTCATCTTCATCGTCCTGAACGGGTTCATTCCAAGCTCACTGGCCAAGATCGCTGCCGTCCAGTCCGGCGAGCGACCGCCCTTCCCGATGGTGCTGCACATGCACGCGGCGCTGATGGGATCGTTCCTGGTGCTTCTCCTCTGCCAGACATGGCTTGCGGCGATCGGCCGCTGCGATCTTCACCGTCGCCTCGGAATCGCCGCTTTGCTGCTCGTGCCCGCCATCGTCCTGGTCGGCTTCGTGCTGGTGCCGACGCTCTATCATGCGAGCTGGAACGCCATTCAGACGGCACCCGCGGACGATGCCGAACAGATGCGTCAGGGGCTTCGGATCCGTGACAACATCATGCTGCTGCAGTTGCGGATCGGCATCCTCTTCCCCTTGTTCATGGCGATCGGCTTTCGTGCCCGGCGAGGCAATTCGGGCCTCCACAAGAGGATGATGTTCCTGGCGACGGCGATGGCCCTGCCGGCCGGGATCGATCGCATTCCGTGGCTTCCGCATTCGATGCCAGCGAGCCCAGTAACGCCGGATCTCTACACCTTGCTGGCGGTGCTCCCGCTCTTCCTCTGGGACGTGCTGCGCAACCGGAACATCCATCGCGCCTGGCTGATCTGGATCGGAGTCAACATCCCGTTCGCAGTGGCGCTTCACGGCCTGTGGGACAGCGACTGGTGGCACAACGTGGCACCACGGATCATGGGCATCTGAGCGAACTGCATCACTCTCCGATGGCGGGCATGATCGGAAAGTCCCGGCGCCTCAAATCGCTCGATGAGTTCGAGCGACCTCCGGATTTTCCGCAGTTTGAGGTACGGTCGCCATCTCCAGCACCAAGCACTGCGTGGCTCGCCATCGCAGGTGCGCTGATCGGGATGATGATTGGCCTGCTGTTGTTCTAACGGGCAGCGCTTCAAGCCGCTGCATTAACCGGAAAGTGAGGTTGCGGCGCCAAAAGGCCACTTCAGGAGACAGATATGAAGTTCGTGGCGCTCAGATCCCGCGGTGGCGACTACATGGTGGTGGCCAGCAACATCGCCTACCTTCGCGCCCACGAAAACGATCAGACCAAGATCGGTCTGGTCGGCGGCGATTCCATTCTCGTCGCCACCAACGTCAAGGATACCGCCGCCGCCATCCTGGCGGATCAGGCTTCTATCGGGCGCGAGCCTTCGAGTCAGGCGGCCAGCGCAGGCTGCTCGCGCCAGACCGAAGCGCGGCCGTCATAATAATCCGCAAGCGCCTCGAGCGCCGCCCGGGTGTCACCGGTGAAGGACGGCCCGTGCATCAGCCCGAGCGTCTTCGGCGCGAGCAGCGCCAGCCGGCGGATCGTCGCCCCCATTTGCGGATGAAGGCTGGAAAAGCCGAACAATTCCTCGGCCGCCACGGCCGGTCCGACGATGTCGCCTTCGGTCAGCGCTTCGGTCAGGCCGGTCTGGGTGAAGAGATCGCCGCACAGCAACGTGCCGGTCACTTCCTCGAACAAAAGGCCGGCATCCCATCCATGCGGCGTGTGCGGCGTGTCGATATAGCGCACCCGCCGACCGCCGAGGTCGATGGTCTCTCCATCGGTCAGCAGACGCGGCGGACGATCGGCCAGGTCATTGAGGCTGACGTCGCAGGCCGTGGCGCCGTGAGCGACTTCGGAGTCCGGTGCCGCGGCGAGCCAAAGGTTCATCGCGCCGCATTCATCGGCTTCAAGATGACCGAAGCTGATCCAGCGCAGCCGATCGGGCGAGATCACCTGGGCGACTGCGTCCAGGACCGTCGGGAACAGCATCCGGTGGCCGGTGTGAAACAGCAAGGGTTCCTCAGCGGCGATCAGGAACTGGTTGAAGGCGAAGCCCGCGGGCGGAGCGACCTCGGGCACGAAGGTCGAGATCCGGAAAATTCGGTCCGCAATTTCGTCGATCCGGGTGGTCATGGCGGCTTTCTTTCGCACACGATTCGTTGACTGCACATCTTTGTGCACCTAATATTGAAATCATGTCAATATCTAATACACAGGTGAGTGCAGCGAAAAGGCCCTATCGTCTCGGTCAGCGCGCGCTGAAGCAGGAGCAGACTCGTCAGCGAATCGTCGAGGCGGCCGTGGAGCTTCATTCCACTCTGGGGCCGGCGCGGACGACGGTGGCACAGATCGCCGAACGTGCGGGCGTCCAGCGCCATACCTATTACGCCCATTTCCCGGACGAGCGCGGGCTGTTCCTGGCCTGCTCCGGCCTGGCGCTCGAGCGCGACCCTTTGCCCGAGGTGGAGCAATGGCGATCGCTCACTCCGGGCGCCGAGCGCCTGCGCGTCGGCCTGGAGCAGATCCATGGCTGGTATTCGAGAAATGCCGAACAGGCCGCCTGTGTGCTTCGCGACGCCGAATATCATACGCTCACCAGGGAGACGGTCGAGCTGCGGATGAAGCCGGTATTCGATCAGGCGGCGGAAATGCTCAGCGAAGGTCTGCCGCAGCGGTCCTTGCCGCTCCTCGCCCTTGCCCTCGACTTCGCCAGCTGGCGGATCCTGTCGCGGCATCATGACCCCGGATCGAGCGCCAGGCTGATGGCAGAAGCCATCCTCGGGCTGAGCGACCGATAGGCGAAGGTGACGGAGATTGGCCGCGCGACCGCGCTTACCGGTTGTTAACCATATCCGGTCCAAGACCAATCTCAGGGGGGATTTTTCATGGGCGAGCATCATGGCGAAGCCGCAAGGCTGCTGGCCGTCACTTTGATCAAGGATGCCGTGACTCTGGCCGGCCGCCGCGACGGGCTCGCCTTGCCGCGCGTGGAATCGAAGGTTCACAAGGCGATCGACCTGCTTCGTGGCACCTCTGCCGATGCAAAGTTGCTGGCGATCGCCGAATCCCTGTCCTGCGCGATGCGGGAAATGGCCGAGTTGCTGCGCGAGGGCCGGGTGAATGCCTACGATTCCCGGGCGCTCCGGGTGAGGAAGCTGTTCGAGGCGCTTTGAGAGCGCTGGCTCAGGGCTGGACGCGAACCTGAAGGCTGGCGGATCGAGGCGCGCGACTGACGCTCGCCTGGACCAGAACGGAGGGATCCGACCGCCAGCGGGCGAGCTCGGCACCGCTGGATCGGCTGAACTGCGCCGGACCGACGCCCAGGGCCACCGAGGCCGCAGACGCCAGCGGTCCGATGGCGACATCGCCTTCCACCGTCCCAGCGACCCGACAGGATTGCGATCCGCCGGGTGCTTCGGGCGCGCTCAGAAAGAGCGTCCAGGGGCCTTTCTGAAACGTCGCCGGTGCAACGGCGCCCGAAGCCTCCGGGCTTCCGGCCTGCTCGACCCAACCGGCCGCCAAGGCGGACTGCCTGACGAGTTGAAGATCGGGAAAACCACGCCGGCAGGTCTCGGCAAAGGCTTCGACCAGGGGTTGTGGCGCCGCCGCCTGCATGGCGACTGCAACCGTTGGCGGCACGCAAGCCAGGCACGCCGCGCCGAACACCGCATGAAGCCGCTGAATCCGCATCATCCCGTTCCTTGCCGTGACGACCGGACGCTATCGGCCTGAAGCGCTAAGAAACCGTGAATGGGGATCTACTTGCCCCTGGACTCTCCGGAGCTGAACCAGTTCATCCGTTATTTGCCAACTACTTATCGCGCATGTACACGTACTGCCGCAAGACATTGGGGACGCAGGGGTTTCGAGTGATTTCAGTGCGACGTCGGGCGCGCCGCGCAAGCGGGTTGTCATGCATATCCTCGTCCTGACGCATTATTACCCTCCCGAGGTGAATGCGCCGGCGTCACGGATCTCGGAGATGGCGAGAGCCTGGGTCGAAGCGGGGGAGAGGGTCACCATCGTGACCTGCGCGCCCAACCATCCGCGCGGCGAGGTCTTCCCCGGCTACCGCAATCGATTCGCCCGACAGGAAGTCGAAGGTGTCGAGGTCATAAGGCTGCCGACGTTCCTGGCCGCCAACGAAGGCTTCGGTCGCCGGCTGATCAATTATCTGTCCTACCCCCTGTCATTGCTGTTCCACCTGCCGCTTTTGCCCAGACCAGACATCGTCGTTTCGACGTCGCCGCAATTCTTCTGCGGCCTGTCCGGGGTGCTGCTCAAGCGCCGCCGCCGCCCCTGGGTGCTCGAGATACGCGACCTCTGGCCGGAGAGCATCGTCGCGGTCGGCGCCATGCGGCGCGGGGCGGTGATCCGGCTGCTCGAGCGGATCGAGCGACTGGCCTATCGCAAGGCGGACGCCCTCGTCTCCGTGACCGATTCCTTCGTCCCCCACCTGCTCGCCGCCCGCGACGGCCAAGGCCCGGTCGAGGTCATCAAGAACGGCGTCGACCTCGATTTCTTCGAAGCGCCGGAGGAAGACGAAGCCGGCGAGCGGCTCCGCCGCGAGCTCGGGCTCGAGGGCAAGTTCGTCGCCGCTTATGTCGGCACCCACGGAATGGCGCATGGCCTCGATACCCTGCTCAAGGCGGCCGAGCGGCTGATCGACGACGAGCGCATCGCGTTCCTTCTCGTCGGCGACGGCGCCGAGCGTGATCGGCTCGAGCGGAAGGCGAAGTGCCGCGGCTTGACCAACGTTCGAATCGCCGGCCAGCGGCCGAAATCCGACATGCCGGCGATCTGGCAGGCGACCGACGTCAGCCTGGTGCTGCTTCGCCGGCTCGAGACGTTCAAGTCGGTGCTCCCCTCGAAGATCTTCGAGGCGATGGCGATGCGCAGGCCGATCGTGCTCGGGCTCGAGGGCGAGGCCCGGACCCTGATCGAGCAGGCCGGCGCAGGGATCGCGATCACGCCCGAGAGCGCGGACGAGCTGGTCGAGGCGCTCCACCGGCTGGCGGGCGATCCGGCCCGAGCGGCCGCGATGGGCGAATCCGGCCGTCGCTTCGTCGAGACCCATTTCGACCGCTCGGTCCTGGCCGGGCATTACCGCGGCTTTCTCGAGACTTTGGTCGCTCCCCGAAGCGTATCGAAGTCATGATCGGACTGCGCTCCGTCCGGCGCCAGATCGCCTTCGCGTGGCACGTTCCGCCCCGCCAGCTTCTCCGCCGAACAAGCCTGTCGATCCGGCGCCGTGCAGAGACCCGGCTCAAGCCGAAGCTTCATCCCGGTCCGCTGCGGGCTGCGCCCGATCCGCCTTTGCCCCTGTTCGAACCGCGGAAGGGCAAGGTCAGCTTCGATCCGCTCCGGTTCAGCTTCATCGGCCGCGAAATCACGATGCCGGCGGGGATCGATTGGCAGGGGCGAGACGATGATCCGCGCGATCAATTGTGGCGGATGAACCTGCATTACATGGAATATCTGGAGGAAGCGCCGGACACCTTCCTGATGACCGCCGTCGCGGACTGGATCGACGCCAATCCGCCCTATTGGCCGGGAACGACACGCGCTTCCTGGAACGCCTACGCTCTGTCGCTCCGGGTCGTCGTCTGGATGCAGCAACTGGCGCACCGCCGGGACCGGCTGCCGGACGCGTTCCAGCAGCGCGCTGCACGGTCGATCGCCGAGCAGATCGTCTATCTCGAGCGCCATCTCGAGACCGACATCAAGGGCAACCACCTGGTCAAGAACATCAAGGCCCTGGCGTGGGCGAGCGCCTTCTTCGAGGGCCCGGCCGCCAACAGGTGGCGGCGCAAGGCGATCAGGCTCCTGGAGCGCGAACTCGATCACCAGATCCCTGCCGACGGCATGCATTACGAGCTGTCGCCTTCCTACCATGATCAGGTCTTCGCGGATCTGGTGGAGATCCGGGCTGCTCTGGGCGGCGACCCCTTGCAGGGAAGATTGGACGAGAAACTGGTCCGCGCGGCCCAGGTGGTGGCCGATCTCGCCCATCCCGACGGGCGGGCCGCCCAGTTCGGCGATTCCGGGCTGAACATGGCTTATGCGCCGTCCGATTGCCTCGCAGCCTATCGGGCCATCGGCGGCAATGTGCCCGAGCCGCGGCGAGTCTTCCGGCTGGAGGAAGCCGGCTATTTCGGCGCCCGCGACGGCGGCAATTTCCTCCTGTTCGATGCCGGCCGGATCGCGCCCGACGACCTGCCGGCGCACGGCCATGGCGACATGTTCAGCTTCGAATATTCGATCGGCGGCGAACGCATGATCGTCGACCAGGGCGTCTTCGAATATGTGGCCGGGCCCAAGCGGGCTTTGTCCCGATCGGCCGCAAGCCACAACACGGTCAGCGTCGAGGGCGGCGACCAGGCCGAATTCTTCGGCGCCTTCCGGGCCGGGCGCCGGGCGAAAGCACGGATCATCGAGCATCGCGCCAGCGACAAGGGTTTCGAGCTGGTGGCGGAGCATGACGGCTTCGTCGGCCTGCCGACCCCGGTCATCCACCGCCGTTCCATCGCGGCGGATCCGCGGCGGATCCGGATCGACGACGTCCTCGAGGGCCGTCGGTCGACGCCGGCGCGGTCGGCCCTGCTGCTGGCGCCTGCGATCCGCGTCGAAATCCTGTCCTCCAGCGCGCTTCGGCTGATCGGCGAGAAGGGGAATGCAATCGTGACCGGGAGCCACGTCTTCGCGTGCGAAGCCGCCGTCTGGTGGCCGGACATGGGCGTCGAGTAGGCGACGACGCGCCTGGTCATGACCCTGCCCCCCGACAGCAACCAAGCCTGGGTCGAGCTGGTCAGTCAGATTTGAGAGAAAAGCATCCGTGAAGCAGATCGAACAGAATTACCGAAGTGGGAAGATGCGGGTGATCGAGGCGCCGGCACCGCGGCCGGAC
>DASTDX010000160.1:0-7052 GCA_035710145.1 Allosphingosinicella sp. | reverse complement strand
AATGTTGACGGTACCGGCGATCGCGTCCGAGCCGTAGATCGGAGCACCGCCAATCGCGATCGTCTCCACACGGTCCACGAGACGGGTATTTATCGAATTGAGATCGACCTGCACGCCAGCGCTTGACGGCCCGAAGATGCTCGCGGTGTTCGAGCTGACGAAACGGCGGCCGTTGACCAGCACGAGCGTACGCTGATCTCCGAGTCCGAGGAAGTTGACGAAGGACTGACCGGCGCCGAAGCTGCCCGCCTGGCCGCCGACCGGAGATGCGCCGGGGACGCCGAACGAAGGCTGCTCGTTGATAGCCTGCCCCAACGTTTCGAAACCGCGATTCTCGATCTGCTGGGAATCGATGATCACCGCCGGCTGCAACGTATCGAAATTGGGCCGAGCGATACGCGATCCGGTAATGATGATCGCTTCCTCGGAAGGCGCGCCACCTTCTGGAAGCGTGCCCTGGCCGCCCGTCTCGAGGCAGCGCTGCCGCGCCTCCGGATCCGCGATATCGGCACATTCGATGCGAGTCTGGGTCTCCTGAGCGCCCGCCTGCGTGGATTCGGTCTGCGCCATGGCTGGAGCAGAGAAAGCGGTAAGGCCAAAGAGAGAAACAGTGGAGAGAGCCTTCAGTTGAAACGCACGCATGATCAGTCCCCCGAATGACGGTTTCCTCGCGATCGAATGCTTGATGCACGAGGTTACAAGGTGTGGCGTGGGCATAAGGATTTGCAGATAAAAGGAAACATCGCGTTTGGGTCCGGGGGCAGTAACTCCCGAATTGTTACAAAAATGTCACATTTGCGTCATGGGCCGCAATTTGGCTTGGGGGACTGGTAGCCGCTGAGGTCTTTGTGCGGGCGCCGCAATGGCCGCACACGGTCGGGGCGAATGTTGCGGGAATGACCGTGTCGACCATTGTCGCTTGGCTTGTCGCCCAAGCTCGATGTTGCACAACTGTGACAGGTCCTGAACTTTCGATGAATGGCTGCCGCTCCTGCTCTTGCGCGGTAAACCCGAATCGTATCTGCCTTCAGTCTGAGGCCATGCGCATGAGACTGGCCCACGGAGGAGTTCTGGGGATGAAAAAATTCGGCTTGCTGGGCACCAGCGCGCTTTGTTCCTTTACGTTCGTCGGTCTGTCCATGGCGATTGCGGCGCCTGCACATGCGCAGAGCACCCAGGACGAAAACCGGCCCAATTGCGCGACCCTTCCGGAAGGTACCGAACGCGACAATTGCCTGTCGGGCGAAGTCGAACTGGAATCGGGCACGAGCGTCAACGAACCTGGCGCCAGCGAAGAGACCATCCTCATCACCGGCTCGCGCATTCGCAGGCCGAACCTTGAATCGACGGTTCCGATCACCTCGATCGGTGGCGAGCAGATCTTCGAACAGGCCGACCTCAACGTCGGCGAAACCCTGAACGACCTGCCGCAGCTGCGGAGCACCTTCGCGCAGTCGAACCCGGGCCTCGGGATCGGCATCGCCGGCCTCAACCTGCTCGATCTTCGCGGACTGGGCACGCAGCGTACCCTGGTGCTGGTCAACGGCCGCCGTCACGTTCCCGCCGACATCCTGAACAACGCGGTGTCGCCCGACGTCAATACCATCCCGAACGACCTGATCGAGCGCATCGACATCGTCACGGGCGGCAATTCGGCCATCTACGGGTCGGACGCCATCGCCGGTGTCGTCAACTTCGTCCTTCGCCGCGACTTCGAGGGGCTTCAGCTCCGCGGCAACGTCAACATCCCTGAGGAAGGATTCGGCGGCCAGCAATATGTGTCGGCGATGTACGGCATGAACTTCGCCGACGATCGCGGCAACGTGACATTGCACGGCGAATATTTTCACCAGGAACGCATTTTCGCCTCTGATGTACCGTGGTTGCGGTCCAACGACATCTTCGCCACCAATGATCTGGACACCGGTGGACTCGCCGAGAACAGTGACGGAGTTGCGGACACAGTCTTCACGAGGGACGTTCGCAGCAGGACGATCCACCGTTTCGGACTTGTACCGATCTCCTTCTCGACAGCAGCTGGCGGCCAGGCACCCTGCGGCCGCGGTCTTGTCTCGAGCAATGGCGGGCCAATCTACACCGGCACTCCCTTCAACTGCACCTACATCTTCAACCCGGACGGCACCCTCGTTCAGCAGACCGGAACCGTCGTCTCCACGGGGCCGCTCGGCACGGCGATTGGTGGCAATGGACAAACCGGCCGCGAAGGTCAGCTGCTGTCGGTGACGCCCTTCCTGGAGCGCATCAACTTCAATCTGCTCAGCCATTTCACCGTCAGCGATGCACTCGAGCTGTTCGTCGAGGCTAAGTGGAACCGGGTCGACGCGCAGGGCAACAATGCCGGCCCATCCTTCATCCAGGGCGTGCAAACCCAGTTCGACTTCCGCGAGCGGCCACGGCTGGACAATCCCTTCCTAAGCCCAGAGGCCCGCACCACTCTCACGAACCTCATTCTCGCATCGGGCTGCAATTCCAACCTGACCGGCTGCGCTCCGCTGACGGCCGCCACTCGTGCCGCCGCCGAGGCGGGCACCCTTCGGTTCACAGTGGCGCGCCACCTCGCTGACGTCGGCCTCAGAGACGAAGACTTCCGGCGCGACACCATGCGTGTCGTGGGCGGCATTCGTGGCAATTTCTGGGATGACTGGAGCTACGAACTCTCCGCCAACTACGGCAAGTTCGAGGAAGATATCACCACCGACGGCTTCATCGACCGGCAGCGCTTCGTGTTGGCGATGGACGCTGGGCGCAATCCCGCCACCGGGCAGATCCAGTGCCGTTCTCAGTTCGACCCTGCCGCGGCGATACCCATCCAGCGTACCGACGCGGTGTCGCAAGCGATCGCGGCTGAGAATGCGGCTCGTCTGGCAGCCGATATTGCGGCCTGCGTGCCCTACAATCCGTTCGGTCAGGCGGACAACAGCGCGTCGATCGACTATTTCTCGCGCACGTTCACCGCAAGCTCGTCCCTCGAGCAGTTCATCGTCAGCGGCTTCGTCTCCGGCGATACGAGCAGCTTCTTCAATCTTTGGGGCGAGCCGATCCGGTTCGCCCTGGGCGCCGAGTATCGCGAGGAGAAGGCGTTCTACGAACAGGACGATTTCGTCACCCGGGGCTTCACGAACGGCGTTTCGATTCCGACCTTCGCTCCCGATCCGTTCGAGGTGAAAGAGGCGTTCGGCGAAATCCAGATCCCGCTCCTCCGGGATGTGCCCTTCTTCAGGGAGCTGACGGTCAGCGCAGCGGCCCGGGTCGCAGATTATTCTGGATCGGTCGGCACCGTCTGGTCTTACAATGCGGGTGCCGATTGGTCGCCGGTCCGAGACCTGCGGTTCCGTGGAAATTACAGCCGAGCGGTTCGCGCTCCGAACGTGTCGGAAACAGCTTTCCCGCTGGTTCCCAACTTCGCACCGGGGTTCACCGATCCTTGCACCCCGTCTCAGATCAACAGCGGCAATAATCGCGCCGCCAGGTGCGCCGAGGATCTTGGCGCATTGCTGGGCGGTCTTCAGAACAAGACTTATTCACTGCCCATCGTCAGCGGCAGCAATCCGAACCTGCAGGAAGAGACTTCCGACTCCTGGACGTTCGGCGTGGTCGCGCAGCCGCGGTTCATTCCCGGCCTCTCGATCAGTGCCGATTATTACGACATCACCGTCAACAACATCATCGCCTCGGTGGGTGCACAGGGGATCGTCAATGCCTGCTATGCCCAGTCGAGCCTGGAGAATGTGTTCTGCCAGCAGTTCGAGCGCTGGCGCGGTCCCGGGCAGGGCCCGAATGGTGAGGACCCGGGCGACATTCTCGGAAATACGCTCATCAATGCGCCGCTGAATTATGCCAGCCGAGTGAGGCGCGGTATCGACTTCCAGGTGGCTTATCGACTGAGACTGGACGACGAGACCAGCCTGAACACCAACCTGATCTACACGCACAACATCCAGATCAGCAATTACCAGAACGCGCTCGATCCCACCTTCGAGGATCGAGTCCTGGGTGAGCTGGGCGACCCCGTGGACGAGTTCCGCTTCGACGCGGACCTCCGCCACGGACCTTTCACCTTCGGCTATCGGATGCACTATATCGGGTCGATGTGGACGGCCAGTTACGAATCCTTCAACAGCCTGAACGGGTTGCCGCCCGGGAACTCCGACGCCGTTGACGTCAGGAAGTATCCGGCCGTCACCTACCACGACATCCGTTTCCAGTGGGATCTAGAGGGCGGTAACAGTCTCCTGAGTGGTATCACCCCGGGGGAGTCGAGCCTCAGGTTCTACTTCGGTGTCGACAATCTCTTCAACAGGCTGCCGCCGTTCGCTCTGACCGCCACAGGCGCGGGAAGCGCGATCTACGAATTCCGTGGCCGCACCTATTATGCGGGCTTCCGGGCTCGCTTCTAGGCCATCGGTTCAGGAATTTTCTGGGGGTCGGAACCATCGTTCCGACCCCTTTCTTTTTGGACGCCGGCCCCGAATGACGCGAACCTGAAGATCAAGCGTCGTGCGCTAGTCGACCTGCGGACCTCTGAACAAAGCGGCGACTTCCCGCTTCTCCTGATCGCTCAATTCCGGTCGCCAGACGTCGAAGATGAGGATCAGTCGATCCTCATCGCTGTCGTTCCAGGCTTCGTGCTCGATCGTGTCGTCGAAGATGAGCAGCCTGCCTTCCTCCCATCCTCTGGTCTCATTGCCCACGCGGAAACCGCAAGCCGGAGGCACGATCAGCGGCAGGTGGCAGGTCAGGCGAGTGTTGTGCATGCCGGTATGCGGCGCGATCCGGGAGCCCGCGCGCAGGAGCGAAAACATCACGGTTGGCGCGGAGTTGAGCGGCGCCGACTGGACCGCCTGCCAGCTCTTCGGAAATCGGGCAACGACCTCATCCGAAACGACGCCATTCTCGCACAGGAACAAGGCGCTCCAGTCGGGCCGATCCAGCAACGGGTTGGCATCGAGCCGAGGGCGGTTCGGGTCAGTCAGGATATAGGGTCGGAACCCGCTACCGCCTGCGTCGAGAAAAGCGTTCAACTCTTCGCGGATCACGTCCGTCGCGCTTTCGATCGAGGACGCCCATTCGAAGGCAAGCGGATCGAAGAACTGGATCTGCGGCAACTCGGGAAAATAATAAGCGGTCGGCTCCTGCAGATAGATCTGCTTCCGCCCGGCAAGGATTTCCAGCGAAGCCTGGAATCGCGGGCTTCTTTCCGCCGGCTCCACCCCCTGGGCGGCCAGCGACGCTTCACGCTGCATTTCCAGCCGCGCCTCCAGCTGCGCAACCACCGCCTTCGCGCGCTGCAACTCCGTCGCCAGATCCTGGGGCAGTCTCTGTCCGTCCGCGACGCGAAGTGCGCTCTTGTAGAAATTGAGGGCCGCGCGTTCGTCTCCGACCTTGAGCCGGCAATCGCCCTTCATGATCAGCCCGCGCGGCAGTCTCGGCTCGAGAACGAGAAGCTGGTCCAGCGCCTTTTCCTCTGCGGAAACGTCGCCCTCGAGACGGCAGGCCGTGGCGGTCAGCAGAAACAGTTGAGCGCTCGTCCCACCCGACTGCGCAACACTCTCGAAGCGAGATCGCGCCTCGGCTGGCCGTCCCTGCTGCAGCGCGTCGACACCTTCCCTGATCAGCCTTTGTGCATCCTGGTCACTTATGGGCATGGGGTCGCATTATAAAGTTCGTGGATCATCCGCCAGAGGCCGGCCCGGCTGGACGAATAAACTGATCGCCGGTCGTGGTAACCGACTGGCAATACATGCCGCCGGCCAACGTCAGGCAAAGGTGAAGTCGACCGGAGCCGGCTTGATCTGACCGTCGAAGGCGTGCTCGCGATAGGGCCCTTCCTTGTCCACCCAGTGCAGGAAGAGGTGCGCTGACCATCGGTTGGGATTGGGCACGGTACGGCCGTGTCGATGGTGCACGCCCTGGTAGAGCAGAGCGTCGCCTACCTCCATCGTCACCTTGCGGTAACGCGCGCCACCGAAATCATGCTCGACGCGTGCGCTAGGCTCGCTCCGGGCGGTTTCGACCTCCAGATCCCAGGGATTGCCATCACTGTAAGCCAAAGTGAGCGAGAGACTATGCTCGCAGGAGTAGCGGTCCGAATGGACATGACAGACGTCGCCGGAGCGATAGATTCGGAGAAAATCGTAGGTGGGTAGCAGCTCCCGACCGACGATCTGGCTCATCGTCGGTGTCAGGCCCCACAAAAAGTAAAGCATCGGCTTGTAATAATGGCCGTAGGCTTCGAAGGCCGGCCGCCTCAGCAGATTGACCTGTTCGGTAACGCGACTGAGTGGGATCGCACCCTGGCCCATGTCCTGCTTCAGGCCCTGCATGAACGCTTGAGCAATCTCCGTCGGGATCAAGCCCCGGAGATGGGCGTAACCCTCATCATGGTAGCTGCCGATGACCTGCATCGGCGAATCCTAGAGCGGCGGCAGGATGACCGCAAGAAGCGCCGCTGGTCTACTCGAACGCGTCCTTTTGCTCGCCGCTTTAGTCCCCTAGCATGAGTTGTGGCCACGAGTGGGACCATCGACGAGGTGCAAGCACTGCTGCGCGCAGGCCGTCTTGCTGACGCTTCGCGCCGGCTTCTGGCTGCGGCCGCGGCTGACGAGCCTGAGGCCGCGGCCACGCTTGCGCACTGGCGCATCGCTGGAAACGTTATCCGCCGCGACTTACCGGAGGCACGACGGCTGCTCGGGCTCGCCGCCGCGCAGGGCGATATGGACTCGGCTTTGCTTCACGCCGCGTTTCTCGCCAGTGGAGTCGGCGGGCCTGATGACTGGCCGGATGCGCTCGAATTGCTGCGCGGTCTCGCTCGCGAGGATTTGCGGGCCAGGACCCAGTTGGAACGGATCGAGGCCATGGACATCGACCCACTGGGTTTTCCCTCCCGCCCGCCGGAACTGAGGTCGATATGCGAAGCGCCTGAAGTCTACGTGTCGGAAGCCTTCATGACAAAGGCCGAATGCACCTATCTGCGCGAGGCTGGCGAGCCGACGTTGCAGCGATCCGTGGTCGTTGATCCGGCGACGGGAGTA
>DASTDX010000159.1:0-2206 GCA_035710145.1 Allosphingosinicella sp. | reverse complement strand
CCGGGCGCCGCGGCGGACGACCTGCTCCAGTTCCTCGACCGTATAGAAATTGAGCCGAACCGGAATCCCGAAGCGATCGCGCAGCGGAGTCGTCAGCAGGCCCTGGCGTGTCGTCGCACCGATCAAGGTGAAGCGCGGCAGGTCGATCCGCACCGAGCGGGCAGACGGGCCCTCGCCGATCATCAGGTCGAGCGCGCGGTCCTCCATCGCCGGGTAGAGCACCTCCTCAACGGCCGGATTCAGGCGGTGGATCTCATCGATGAACAGGACGTCGCCATCCTCGAGGTTGGTGAGGAGGGCGGCGAGATCGCCCGACTTGGCGATCACCGGGCCTGAGGTGGCACGGAAACCGACGCCCATTTCGCGCGCCAGGATTCCGGCAAGCGTGGTCTTGCCGAGGCCCGGAGGCCCGAAGAACAGCACATGGTCGAGCGCTTCGCCGCGCGAGCGGGCCGCGTTGACGAAGATTCGAAGATTCTCGCGCGCGCCCTGCTGGCCAATGAACTCGTCGAGGCTCTTCGGGCGCAATGCCGCATCCGCATCCTCCGCGGTGCGCTCCGGCGTCGTCAGTCGGGCGGGGTCGGTCGCGCTCATAAGGTTACTAAGTTCACGGAGAGAGGCGCATTTTTGGGTGGTTCGTGTGAACTTATCGGCAAAAAGGTCCAAGTTCGAATGTTCGCAATGTTCACACTGACTCGCGTGCGTGCGTGCCCCTGCGCGTGCGGGAAACGCGATCCGAATTCAAAAGAGATTGCCCGCGCGGCCATCGCATCATGTTGCACATTTGTTCGGCGGTAGGACAGTGGATTTCGTGATGGCTCCTGCTAGCTTCCGTCCAAAGGGAGGCGAGCATGCGGATCGATCGGCGGACGTTGATGGCGGGAGGCGCGGCGCTGTTCGCGGCCCCGGCTTGGGCGAAGGCAGCCAAGGCCAAGTCAGGCTGGTACGACCAAGCGATCATCATTGATGCCCTTGGCGGGCTTGGCGACCCTTATGGACCAGAAGACCAGCTGCGGTTCAGCGATCGCGGCTGGGCGGAGACGGTCGCGACCGGCGTCACGGTGGTGCGCGACACGGTGTTTCCGGTCGGGAATGTCGCCGACCCTTGGGCCGACTATAAACGATCGATCGACGACAAGCTCGATATCATCAGCGCCAATCCCGACCGGATGCTGCTGGTCAGGAGCGCCGCCGATATCCTTAAGGCCAAGCGCGAGAAAAAGTTCGCGGTGGTGATGGGGACGCAGGACAGCTCGATGGTCGGGCCGACGCTCGACCGGCTGGCCGAGCTGAAGAAGGATGGGGTGATGTCCGTCCAGCTGACCTACAACAACCGCAACCTGGCCGGCGACGGAGCGATCGAGCCCGACAATGCGGGCTTGAGCAAGCTGGGCCGGGCGACGATCGAGCGGATCGAGGCGGAGAAGCTGCTGCTCGACCTCAGCCACGGTGGAGCGCGGACAATGGCCGAGGCGACGGCTCATTCGAAACGCCCGCTGGTCATCAGCCATACCGCGGCGCGGGCGGTGTACGACCATCCCCGCAACACCAGCGACGCGACGATCCGCGCCGTGGCCGACAAGGGCGGTGTGGTTGGAGTCTATTTCATGCCGTTCCTGACCGCGGACGGTAAGCCCAAGGGCGCGGACCTCATCGCCCATGTCGAGCATGTCGCGAAAGTCGCGGGCGAGGATCATGTCGGGATCGGTACCGACAATGGCGTACTGCCGATCACCCTCGACCCGGAGACCAAGCGGCGGATCGACGAGTGGCAGGCGCAGCGGATCAAGCTGGGGATCGCCTCGCCGGGCGAGGCGGTGGGCGTCTATACGATGGTCGCCGACTATAATAGCGTCGACCGCTATCGCCGCTTCGCCGCTGACCTTGAGAAGCGCGGCTGGTCCCAGGCCCGGCTGGAGAAGCTGATGGGCGGCAATTTCCTGCGGGTCTACCGGGAGGCGTGGGGCGGTTAGTTGGGTTTCATCCGAAGGGGCGAAGTCGACCTCACGAAACTTCGGCTCAATCCAGAACGGCAGGAGGCGATGTGGGTGGTCACTTCGCCGCTTTTCTCAAGGCCAGCCGCACCAGCGCATCGAGGCCGGCGTCAGGGCCGAGCTCTTCGTTGGCGGCGGCGACGGCAGCGCTGGCTTCGGCCGGCTTGAAGCCGAGGTTGGCGAGGGCGGAGAGCGCGTCGGCGGCGGGGCCG